>JANYDX010000188.1 GCA_025363395.1 Verrucomicrobiota bacterium | reverse complement strand
CGCCTACCTCGCTTCACCTGAAGCGCGGTAGGCGGCAAACTTGCGCGCCGCTTCCGCATTCTTCGAGTCCTTCATCACGGCGAGTGGATAGGAAACCTTCGGGCCTTCCGCGGCCGTGACTTCGTAGGCAATTTTCACTTTCTTCGAGATCAGCGCATCCGTCTTGTAAACGATGCCAGCGTCGGCGTTGCCGGCCTCGACGGCGGCGAGGCACGCCCGCACATTCTCGGTTGGCACAATCTTATCGATGATTTTTTTCCAAAGGCCCGCCTTCTGGAGGTACTCCTTGGCGTAGATCCCGGCAGGCACGGTCTGAGGTTCGGCCAGGGCCACCCGGCCCACTGCCGGTTTGGCGAGATCACCGGGATTGCCCACCGCCGCACCTCCCTCGGCGTTGACGACAATCACCAGCGTGTTGGACAGCAGGCTCAGACGAGTGTCAGTGGCAATGAGCCCCCCTCGGGCTAAATCATCCATCTTTGCCTCATCCGCGGAAAAGAACACATCGGCCGGAGCGCCCTCCCGGATCTGCCGGGCCAACACACTGGACGCAGCCAGGTTGTAGTGAAGCTTGTCCCCGCTGGCCGGCTCATAGGCCCAGGCGATTTCCTTCAAGGCATCCGAAAGGCTGGCCGCAGCGAAGACATTCAGGTCGGCCGCACGCACTGAAACGGCGAGTAGCGCGGCAAGCGAAAGCATTCGCATTTTAAGCTTCATAAATAAATCGGCAAGGAATGAAAAAAGACCCGTTATAGTTTGTCAAATATAACGGCTTGAGACAAATTAATCATTAACCATCATTGAATGAAATTTCTCCCAACCCGCATGAGCATCTCAATGAGCCGGCAGAACAAGCGGCTCGAGTTGAACCGTGTCGCCCCACTTCCCGAACGGTCGCTATGGTTTTAACAATTGTCTGAGCTGCACAGCATTTTCTTGGAAAGACGCGCGACTCGACAACTCCATTTCACGATAAATACCCAGCACACGCCGTCCGGTTTCAGAGAGGGTCGCTCCCCCACGGGCGTTGCCGCCACGGATCTTGACCACCAGCGGCTCGACATATCCACGATCAAGACTCTTCACAATGGTCCAAGCCCTCATATAAGACATATCCATAACTTTGGCGGCCTCGCTGATTGAACCCGTGCGCTCGATCTGCGCGAGCAAATCGGCCTTGCCTGGACCGAAGGCAATTCGACGTCCGCAATTAAAACGGATTCGCGGTTCAATCGACAACTTTTGGATCTTCGCCGGCATCAAACCAGATGCAATTGGCGGGCGACACCCATGCAAACAGAATCATTCGCCAACATTCAACATCCCTGTCTGCCCGCGCTGATTTATCTAGCCCCAAAGCTGCTCAGCACTACTTTTACCAAAACACTGCATGCCGCTCGACAGCTATAACCGGGACATCAACTACCTCCGCATCTCGCTCACCGATGCCTGCAATCTGCGCTGCGTCTATTGCATGCCGGAACATATGACTTTCCGTCCGCGCGACGAGTTGGTGTCCGACGCGGAACTGCGGCGTCTCATCACGATCTTCGCCAAAACCGGTTTCCGAAAAATCCGTTTTACCGGGGGCGAGCCCACTTTGCGTCCTTCGCTGGTCGACCTGGTCCGGCACGCCACCCAAACCGCGGGCATCGAGTCGGTCGGACTCACCACCAACGGCGTTTTGCTAGCCGGGCTGGCCGCCCCGCTGCGCGCCGCCGGACTCCGGTCCGTCAATCTTTCCCTCGACACCCTCGATGCGGATAAATTCCGCCGGATCACACGTTGGGGAAATCTGCCCGAGGTGCTCGCTGGATTGGATGCGGCCGCGGCCGCCGGACTCCGGATCAAACTCAACGCAGTCGTAAGTCGCGGCACCAATGATCGCTACGATGTGGTGGCTCTGGCACGCTTCACCATCGCACAGGCCTGGCAGGTGCGCTTCATCGAACAGATGCCTTTCGGCAACAACGCCGGCTTTCAGAAAAAGAGCATGGTGGATGAAGCCGAATTGCTTTCCGTGCTGACCGAGGCATTCGGCCCGCTCGAGTTGGTCGATGGCGGCAAACTCGACGGCGAGGCGCGCCTCTTCCGTATTCCCGGCGCCGCGGGTTGCATCGGTTTCATCTCCCCGGTGACAAAACCTTTCTGCGCCGACTGCAACCGGCTGAGACTGACCGCCGACGGCATTCTTCGTCTTTGCCTGCTCCGGGACAACGAAGCCGACCTTCGGCCTCTGCTTCGCGGCGGCGCGAGCGACGACGAACTCGCCGGTTTTATTCACGAGGCCGTTTTTCAAAAGCCGTGGGGGCATGGCCTCGCCCAGGATGTCATGTCCGTTTCACGCGGCATGTCGGAAATCGGCGGCTGAGGTCGGAACATGCATTCAAGCCATCTCATGGATAGAACTAACCGGCCATATTGGTATTTTCTGGTGGGCGGGGTGCCCTCAACCAACGCGGCATTATTCCCGCGGGGTGAGGGCGCCCCGCCCACACCAAACCTTGCAGAGTAGTATGCGCCAGCAATCTGATGCCTACCGAATCACCTCGTTCCATCAAAATCCGATTCTTCGCCGTGCTGCGCGAGCAGGCGGGGCGCTCCATGCTCGAAGTCAACACGTCAGCCGGCACCGCGGATGAACTTTATCGGGAATTGCAGGCGAGCCACCCGCTCACCTTCCCCGCCAGCCTGCTGCGCGTCGCTGTCAACGAACGCTATGTGGCGATGGACACGCCGCTGCAGCCGGGCGACCAGGTGGTTTTTATTCCACCCGTCGCCGGTGGTTGAACCGTGAATCATGTTTGAACTGACCGAACTTTTCATCGACAGCGCCGCCCTGCGCGCCCGCCTCGCCCGGCCCCATGCCGGGGCTTGCGTGGTCTTTGAAGGCTGGGTGAGAAATCACCACCTCGGCCAGCCGGTGCGCGAACTGCACTATGAGGCCTTCGATGTCATGGCCCAACTGGAAGGGAATGCGATCGTCGCGGAAATCGAGCAGCGCTTTTCCGGTTGCACCGTATTGTGCAGCCACCGGACCGGAGCGCTGCGCATCGGCGAGCTTGCCGTGTGGATTGGCGTGGTGTCAGCGCATCGTGCCGCCGCCTTTCAGGCCTGCCGCCAGACGATTGAGGAAATCAAACGCCGACTGCCCGTCTGGAAAAAGGAATTTCATCCGAACGGCGCTGCGGAATGGGTGAACTGCACAACCGAAGCGGCCGCGCGTGGCCCGCAGCCGGCGGACTATTACGCGAGGCAGACCTCACTCCCGGAAATCGGCGACGAAGGCCAGTCGAAGCTCGGTCGCGCCCGGGTCTTGATCGTCGGCATTGGCGGGCTCGGTTGTCCGGCGGCGCTCTATTTGGCCGGCGCCGGCGTCGGGCAGCTTGCGTTGATGGACAGCGGAAAAGTCGAGCTCTCGAATTTACCCCGGCAAATATTATTCACGACGGATGACCTTGGCATCTCGAAGGCGGATGCTGCAGTGTCGGCGTTGCGGGCGAGAAATCCGTTCATCCAACTTGAATCGCTCAACGCCGAACTGACGGTGCAAAACGCGCGGGCACTAGTGGCGGGACGGACCGTGGTGCTCGATTGCACGGACAACTTCGCCACGCGTTTCATTTTGCACGATGCGTGTTTTTCCGCCGGTGTGACTCTGGTGCAGGCGGCCGTGCACCGCTTTGAGGGCACGCTGGATATTTTTCGTCGCGGTGACGGCGGTTGCCTCCATTGCTTGCGACAGGATCGCAGCATTGCGGACCTCGATGCCGCCGCGGTCAATTGCTCGGGCGGAGCGGTGTTCGGCCCCGCCGTCGGCACGCTGGGCGTGATGCAGGCGAGCGAGGCCCTGAAGACCATCCTTGGTCAATCCACGGACGAAATGTTTCGCCGGACCCATTTGGTGAATTTAATTGATTGCTCGGTGCTTTCGATTGCGCGCGACCGCAACCCGGCGTGTCCGGTGTGCGGTCAGCCGGAGGAAAAATCATCCACCGCCAGCGCGATCACCGCGAGCCCTCCCGTGATCCTCGACCCAACTGACCTCGCCGCTCTCGGCTCCGTTCGGCTGATCGCCTTGCTCGATCCCGGCGAAACCGCCGACCCGGCCCGCCTGCCCGCCGGCACTCTTTGCATTCCTGCCGGCGACATCGCCCAACTACGGGAGCTGATTGAAGAAGGATGCATCGTTCTCACCTGCCGGCACGGCTTGAGAAGCGCCGCGGTCACCCGATTGCTGAGAGCGGAAGGTCGCGCGAACATCTACGCACTCGCCGCCGGTTCACGGTCGATCATTCCTCCACCGCATGGGCCCGACCCATAAAGTGAAAAGGCAAACACGCTCATCTCCGATGGTTCAATGCTCTGACGCCGCCAAACGGCCCCACTCCAGAGCCCACCTCGCGCCCCGCTTGTCATCTATTATATGACGAGCGTCCGCAACGGCGGCGCTTGAGAGGAATTGCGATTCAGCGAGCGGTCACGGCGTAAAAAGCGTAACCATACAGTTCACGCAGCGCGGTCTCGGTGTGGCTGAGACCTTCAGCGCACGGAATGAAATCGAAAGGGGTGACGGGCCGGTGGACATCGCAGCGAAAATCCACGGGGAAAATCACACAATCTACACCCGCCCGCTTAAAAAGTCGGGCCGCGCGCGGCATGTGCCAGCCCGTCGTGACCAGAATAATGCGGCGCCACTGCAACTCCTTCATCAGCTCGGCCACCGCGAGCGCCTCATCGGCCGTGTTACCCACTTCGCGCGTAACCCGGATTTTTCCAGAGGGAATTCCCCGTTGAACAGCCCAAGCCGCGGCATCCTCCCCTTCGAGCCGGGTCCGCCCTTCCCATGGCAGACGACCGCCGGTAAACACGAGCGTCCGGGCCTTGCCGGCCTGCATTAAAATAATCCCCCCTTCGAGTCTTTCCACCGTATCTCCGAAGTTGGGCAACATCCCTTCCGCCACCGGGGGGCCGAATATTCCGCCAAGCACCACGATCGCATCAGCCGGCTCCACCTGTGCGACCGCCACCGCTGGATAACGCGATTCCAACCAGCCAATCAACCGGGTCCCGACCAGGGGAGTGCTCGCAAAATAGAGGACCAGCACGGCCACGCCCACCGGCCACCATTTCCGGCGGGCAAACCCATAAAGCAGGAGCAACACTACGAGGCCGAGCGGCAGGACAAAAACCGGCAGAATTTTGTGCAGGAATAACATGGCGGGAATGGTCAGTCTGAAGTGAAACCGCTAATCTGCGCTAGTAAAGATCCCCCGGCCAGCTTGCCCGCCTGCGGTGAGTCCCGCGGTTTGGCTAAAACCCTTCTCGAGCGACCCCCGCCCGCGCTCCAGCGTTTTCCGTTTCTGGAGCCACGGCCCTCGCCGTGGTCTTTTCCTCATGCCAGCGGAGGCATGCTTTGGATATTCAGGAGCCTTTCGGCAATCCAAACTTAGGTTTCGCACGGAGCGCCTTGACCACCAGTTTTCCCGCGATCAGGGCTTTTTTTTCCCGACGGGAGAGTTGCTTCAACTGGTATTCGCGCCGCAGCGCCCGGGTCAACGTCATCGACCCTTCCTGATAGACTAATTTTACCGGCAGACGGGGCCGCGTGTACTTCGCGCCTTTCCCGGCATTATGAACTGCGAGTCTCTTCCCGACATCCCTCGCCGTGCCGATATAAAAAGTGGCATCGGCGCACTGAAGAATGTAAACAAAGGCTCGCTTGACGGGCATGATGTGGAGAATGGCGGACGGCAGCAAGTCACTCATTCAGGAGTGGATTCCAGCGATTGGAATGAATCCGCCGCCACTGACAAGCTTCGCTCGCGTCTCCACCGCCGGAAATCGGATGTAGCTCGCACTCCGTCTGCAACCGGCCTAGGGATTGAACGTCTCTTTCTCCATGAATCGTCTCCCCTTGATCATGCTGGCCATCCTGATTTTTTCCTCCGGCTGGTTCGGACTCGCCCACCTCACTGAATCTAAATTGAAGCAAAGCGCGTCCGCTTGGGAACAGGAGCGCTCCGCACTGCAAAAGCGTATTTGGGATTTGCAGAAACGGAACAGCGAACTGGAAAACCGCCGAACCCGTGAATCGGCCGCTGCCACCGCCGCGATCGCTGGCGAAGCTCCGGGGGACGAGTCACCTCGCGCAGGGGATGGCGGCTCACCCCCTTCCCGCTTCCCGGGCCGAAACGATGGCGGCCGCTTTGCGAGTCTCATGAACAATCCCGAAGTTCAGAAGCTGATGGCCGTGCAGCAAAAAGCCGCGCTGGACACACGGTATTCCTCGCTCTTCAAACAGCTCCAGCTCAACCCGGTTGATCTCGAAAAATTCAAGAACCTGTTGGTCGAAAAACAGACGGCCGTCATGGATGTCATGGCCGCTGCCCGGGCCGAGGGCCTGACCGGCCGCGAAAACCGGGACGAAATTCGCCAGCTCGTGCAACAGGCCCAGGCCGAAGTGGACAATAACATCCGCACGACCCTGGGTGACGCGACCTACGCCCAATACCAAAGTTTCGAAAGCACGCAGCCCCAGCGCGCAGTCGTTTCGCAACTTGAGCAACGCCTCAGCTATTCCTCGACTCCACTGACCGACGCGCAATCCCAGCAGCTGGTGCAGATCCTGGCCAGTACCGCACCAGCCGGGGCCAACAATGCCAACCGCAACCCCGTGGGCGCAGCGATGATGATGACCTTTGCCGGGGGCGCGCGCGGCACGGCTGGAGGAATGCTGGCCAGCGGCACCCCGATCACCACCGATGCCATCAACCAGGCCCAAAGCGTTCTTTCCGCCCCGCAGGTTTCAGCCCTGCAAGGATTGCAGCAGGAACAACAGGCCAGCGCCCAGTTGATGAAACAAATGCGCGCCAATTTCCAAACCGGTGCGCCAGGACCGACCGCCACCCCCGCCTCCACGCCACCTTCAGGCAAGTAAAGTTATCCGGCGTTGACGAACCTTGATGGTTCGCAGTCTGGCGAGCTTGTCAGTGCTTTCAGGGCAACCAGAACCTCCACCCAGTCGTACTCAAAGAATACTTTCATGCGAAATTCGGACGCCCACCGTGCACCTCTTTTAACCCCCCTGTGAACATTGGGTAACTTCAGCAAATAATCATCCGCACAATCTCGATCTTTCAAGGTCTGGGTTGGAATACTTTTGTCTCCACCATCGCCCGGCTTGCCAAAGCCAGTCCAAGCCGCTTTTTTAAACGTTAAGCGGGCGATTGCCATCTCTCTACCTACAAATCCCGGTCCGCCCAATCCTGCGCATGAATCATTACCCTTTTCCCGCCCGAATCCTGCCGGTCTTTGTTTTAGTTACCACCCTCGGCCTGGCACAGGGCGGCCCCACCACGGTAGGCGCCTCCCGAACTTCCGGCACCCCGGCCCCCACATCGACAACTCCGACCGTTCCGGCCGACGACTTGGTCGGCCCTTTGAACATGCCGGGCGACAGTGTGGATGCTGTGCTTGGCCTCATTGAACGCTGGACTGGAAAAACTTTGCTCCGCCCGCAAAATCTCCCGCAGGCCACCATTCCCTTCAATCTCAAGGATCGCATCCCAAAAAAGGAGGCCATCCAAGCGGCGGAAACGCTCCTCAATCTCAATGGCATCGCCCTCACTCCGCTTGGGGACCGCTTTTTGAAAGTGACGGCACTCACCGCCGTCAAATCCGAAGCTCCCGAATTGATCGAAGGATCCACCTTGGAACTGATGCCGAGCGGACGCACCGCGAGCAAACTCTTCACCCTGCAATTCCTCCGGGCATCCGAGGTCGCGACTCAAATCGCCAGTCTGCTCAACCCGGCCGCTGGCAGTGCGCCCGTTATTTTTGAAAAGGCCAACTCACTTCTGATCACGGACTCCGTCAGCAATCTCCAGCGCGTCGAGACACTGATCAACCGCCTTGATCAACCCAGCCTAGCCGGATTGACCCCTAAGTTCTACCAGATCCGCAACGGCGCGAAAGCCAGCGATATCGTCAATAAGATCCGCTCCATCCTCGCCGGCCAGATCCAAACCCAGCTGGGAACATCGACCACTTTCAACCCCGATGACCGCACCAACCAAATCGCCCTGATTGCCGATCCCCGCCAATATCCTTTCTTCGACGATCTCATCGCGAGACTCGACATCGTCTCCACCCCGAATACGCGCAACGAAGTCATCAAGCTCAAGGCGGCCGCAGCCAAGGATGTAGCGGACATCCTCGCCAAGCTGGTTTCTGGACAAAATAATGCCGCCAAAACGGCCGGACAGGACTACATATCCCGTCCGTCGCAAACTCCCGGTGGTCCGGCAGTCCCGCCCGCGCCCGGACAGGCTCCAGCGCCAGTTCCAGCGGTAATCACTGCCATGCTCAACAACCAAGGCCAAGGCTCTGAAGCCGGCTCCAACCAGTTCAGCACGCTCCTCACCATCCTGCCCGATGATCGCACAAACTCACTGGTTGTTTCCGGGACCGTCGACGATATCCGACTGATCCATGAATTGGTCGATAAAATCGACATCCTGCTCGCTCAAGTGCGAATTGAGGTGGTCATTGCTGAGGTTTCACTGACCGACAGGGATACCAGTGGCATCACCGCCCTGGGTCTGACCGTGGCAACTGATGCCACTCGCGGGACCCACATCACGAACTTCGACCCCCTCAACGTCGCCGGCTGGAATGTCAGCGCTGGCGTGGTCAATCCCCTCGCTTTCAAGGCCGCGCTGGGTAACACCGGTTCGAAAAACAACGTGAAGGTTCTCTCCGCCCCGACGGTCGTTACTACTCACCACAAAAAGGCCAATTTTGACTCAACCACTCAGCAACCGGTCATCACTGGCAGTCAGTCCACGCCCGTCAACACCGGCACAACCGGCAATCCGTACTCCACTAATTCTCAAGTCACCTACAAGGACATCGGCATCAAGCTCGAGGTGACCCCCCTCATCGGCGACGATGGCAGCATTCAGTTGGAGATTGATCAGATCGTGGACGAGCACAACGGCGACGTCATCATCGATAACAATACGCAGCCCGTTATCGTACACCGCGAAGTCAAATCATCCGTCAATGTCATTGACGGCCAGATGATCGTACTCGGCGGCATGCAGAGTAGAAAACACACTCGTGAACGCACCAAGTTGGGCTTCCTCTGGGAGATCCCGATCCTCAGTCACTTGTTCGGCGGCCGGACCAACGACGTCGAACGCACCGAAATCCTGATCTTCGTACGCCCTCATGTTCTCCCGGCCGCAGAGGGGATGGTGGACACCGGCAAAAAAATCGAAGAGCTCTCGAACAAGGAGCAGGTGAAACAATACCTCGCCGACCCAACGAAACCCGAGAAGGAAGGCCTCCTCGAGAAAATCAAATAATCCGCGCCAAGCACCATGCCCGCGCTTGACCCGATTCTCCTGCCCGCGCCACTGGCGGAACGCCTCACCGCTGAACAACGCAGCGCCGTGACCGAAGCGCCGCGCGCCCGCCGCGTCGTCATCCTGGCCGAGGTCCTGCACCTGTCCGAGCCCGACGCGCGCGCCGCGCTAGCCGAGGCCACCGAACTGCCCATCACCACCGACCTCCGCGTCGATCCCGCAGCGGTGCCGATCCTGCCCGCGCGACTCGTCCGTGATTTTCATATCGCTCCGCTCTTGATCGCCGGTGCTGATGAAACGCAACTCCACCTCGCCACCCCTTGGCCGCCGGATGAAGTGATGCTCGACTGGATCGCGACGTTCACGGCGCGACACGTCCACTGGCACCTCGCTCCCGCCGAACGCATCGGACAGCTCATCCTCGATCATTACGGCGTCGGCGCCGGCAGTCTCGACGACGATGAGGAAGACCCCAACCTCGCCGCTTCCAGCCTGACCACGGGCACTGATGTCGAGGCCGACGAGGACGCTGCCGTCGTCCGCTTTGTCAGCGATGTCATCACGCAGGCCATCGAAGACGGTGCCACCGATATTCATTTCGAACCACAGGAAGGTCAGCTGGGGATTCGTTACCGGGTGGACGGTCTCCTGATTCCCGTGCCGGTGCCGGAGAACTTACTGCGCTATCAGGACGCGATCATCTCGCGCCTGAAGATCATGGCGCGTCTGAATATTTCCGAGAAACGTCTCCCGCAGGACGGACGCATCAACTTCCGCGTCGGCGGCAACTCGCTCGACATCCGCGTCTCGACCATCCCCACGATCTACGCCGAGAGCGTGAGCCTCCGTCTCCTTAATCAGAAGCGCGAAGCCTACACGATGGAGGGGCTGGGCCTGAGTGAAACCGATCAGCAGCAGATCAAGAAAGTGCTGGCCTATCCCCACGGCATCATCCTCGTCACCGGCCCCACCGGCTCCGGAAAATCCACCTCGCTGAACGCGTTTCTCCGCCAGATCAATTCCACCGATCTCCGGATCGTGACCGTCGAAGATCCGATCGAATACGAAGTGCCCGGAGCGAACCAGCTGCAGGTCCGCCCCGAAATCGGGCTCACCTTTGCCAGCGCCCTCCGTCACATCCTCCGCCAGGATCCCGACGTGATCATGGTCGGCGAAATCCGCGACCGGGAAACGGCCGACATCGCCATACGCGCTTCGCTCACCGGTCACTTGGTTTTCTCCACGCTCCATACCAACGACGCGCCCGGCGCCATCACCCGTCTGGTGGACATGGGTATCGAACCCTTTCTGACCGCGTCTGCGCTTGAACTCATCATTGCCCAGCGGTTAGTCCGCCGCCTCTGCCCACACTGCACGCGCCCGGCGCCGGTCCATGCCGTCAAGTTGAACGACGCCCTGGAAATTCTTGGCCTCGATCCAGCCGAAGCAACCGGCATCACCACGCTCCCCGCTGCAGTCGGATGCGACCGCTGCCGCAAAACGGGATTCCGCGGCCGCGTCGGTCTCTTCGAAATTCTCCGGCCCTCCGAGGAGTTGCGCGATCTCATCGTGAAACGCGAACCCACCCGCGCGCTGATCCAATGCGCCCGGGCCCAGGGCATGCGCACCCTCGGCCAGTCGGGCTGGATCCAGGTGCGGGCCGGCCTCACCACGCTCGAGGAAGTGCTTCAGGTTATCAACGTTTCCGATCTCTGATCATGCCGCGCTTTGCTTACAGCGCCCGCAATTCCGCCGGGCGAACCGTGGCCGACGAAGTCACCACCTCCTCGCGCAAGGATGCGCTGCGCCTGCTCACCGCGCGCGGACTGCAGCCGCTCGAGCTCACTGAGCTCAGCGCCAAAGGCAAACCTACCGCGGCCGCAGTCATTCCGAAGAATAATCCCCTCTCACTTGTCACCGGTCAGGACAGCGGATTTTCCCGGGTTCATTTTCTGCCGTTCTTGCAGGCCCTGGCCGAACTAACCACCAGCGGATTGTCCGCCGGCGAAGCCGTTCGACTCCTCGCCCTCCGACTCAAGGACCGCCAACTGAAGGGCCTCAGTGCCGCGGTCTGGGAGCGCCTCAGCGAAGGCCAGCCGCTCTCGAAAGCCATGGAGGAAATGCCGCGCGTATTTGACCGGCAGACGATCAGCCTCGTCCGCGCCGCGGAGGCGACCGGCAGTCTCAACGAGGTGTTGCAACGCCTCATCACCCATCACACCGAGCAACGGGCCCTGCGTCAGAAGCTGATCAACGCGCTGATCTATCCGGTTTTCGTGTGCATCGTCGCCTTCGGCGTCATTTTATTTTTCGTGCTCTTCCTGATGCCGAAACTGAAGACGCTGCTCACTTCGCTCGGGGGAAAACTTCCGTTTGCGACCCAGCTGCTCGTCACCTCGTCGGAACTGTTCCTGCGTTATGGCATCGTCATTTTGCCCCTCGCCATATTCGGGGCGCTCCTGCTCTGGCGCTGGCGGCACACCGAGAAGGGCCGCACGACCACCGATGCGTGGCTCGTCCATCTGCCTGGTATTCGCCGCGTCGTGATCGACTCCGCCTTGCTTAATTTTTCCCAGACCCTCGCGGTGCTCCTGCAGAACGGCATCAATCCGGCCGAGGCCCTGCGTCTCACCGAGCGCACGGTGGACAATCGTACGGTGCAAGCCGCGTTGCGCACCGCCACGGATCGCGTGCTGGAAGGCGAGAGCCTGTCGATCGCGCTTTCGCGCACCGGTTACATGCCCGACCTCGTGTTGGATCGCCTCGCGGTAGGCGAGAGCACCGGCCAGCTTGCCCCGTGCCTGCGCGATATCGCCCGCAATTACGGCGAGGCCCACACCCGGCGCTTGCAAGCCCTCACCACCGTCATTTCCAGCACGGTGCTGCTTTTCGCTTTTTCGTTCGTCGGCTTTATTGCCTACGCGATTGTCTCCGCCGTCCTATCCGTCAGCGCCAGTTTCCGATTCTGAGGGCCACGCCGGCTTACGACTGTAGTTAACTGTTTCAATACCCCGCCAGCGGCATCACGCAGAATCGCTTACAAGCGGGCTCTACCAATCGATCTCGGGCTTGAGAATTCGGGCGCGACCCAGCACTCGGCACCTATCCGCGCTTCCCGAAAAATTCCCAGCAGAGCACCGCTGCCGCCGCCGAAACATTCAGCGATTCCACGAAATCGGTCCCGGGGATTTTAACCAGCCGGTCGCACTTCGCCGCGACTTCCGGCGAAATGCCTTTCTCCTCGTTGCCGAGAATCACCGCGGGCGGCCGGGGCAAGCCGCGTTCCTTCGCCGCCGCCGGCGAAAGTTGATTCCCGCGCAGACTCGTGCCGATCAGGCAATGATGCCGCTGCAACTCAGCGCAAAGGCCAGGCAAAGAGGGCACGCGGTAGAAATCCACAAACTCCATCCCACCCTCCGCCACGCGATAAGCCGCCTCACCCGGCAGAGCTTGCGACGGATGATCCGCGACAATGATGGCCCGCACCCCGAAAAACGCGGCGGTCCGCACGATGGCGCCGACGTTGTTGGCATTGCCCACCCGGTCGAGCAACAGCAGCGGAACCTTGGTCCGCCCCCAGGTATCGAGCACCTCACGCGTCACCTTTAGCAGGGGCCGCTCGCCGATGACCGCGACAATGCCGCCGTGCAGTTTCGTGCCGGCGATTTTTTCCAGTTCCGCCGGATCGACCTGGCGATAAACTTTTTTCGCCTGCGCCAGGAGCGAGCAAAATTCCCCTGCGCGCTTGCCCGTGGGAGCGTCGAAAAACAACCGCCGCACTTCGCCCGGGTGGCGCGCGAACAAAGTCGAGACCGCCTGCCAGCCGCAGACATTGAGCTCACGCTGCTTGGTGATAATGGGAGACTTCATGAGTTCAGTTCGCCCACGACTGTGAATTCCTCGCGGTCGTGGTATTGATGCCGAATATGGAGATTGCGGGCATAAAGGACGAATGGCGATTCTTTCGCCCGCAACTCGGTGAGCAAGCCCAGTGCATCCACGTGGCCGAATTTCAGATTGATGACGAATCGCCGGCACCAGCCCTGGGCCAGCCAAGGGGTCACAATGTTTTGGATCACATGATGCGGCTCCTCCACAAGATCACAAAACAACCAGTCATACCCCACCCCGGGAGCGGGTTGGAATTTAAATGCGTCCTCCAGCCGGTGCTCGATGAGCGGATGATTCACCGCGCCTCCCTTGAGCGGGCCGTTGTCCACCGCGATCACGCGGGCACCTCGCTTCGCCGCACTGTAACTCCAGCCGCCGGGCGCGGCGCCCAGGTCCACCACCGTTTCCCCGGGCAGTGGCTCCCGGCCGAGGACAATATACGCCTCCTCCACTTTTAAGTACGAGCGCGACGGAGCCGACTCGTCGTCCGCCATGCGCCGCTGACCGCCCAGCCAGGCGTCGCGGGCGACGAAGACCCGGCCGAAATCCGCAAAAAACACAAACAGCCCGCGGGCCGCCCCGGCCCCGCGGGGCAAATCCAGCACGGCCAGCTTGGCCACCCGGGAAAGTTTTTTCTTCAGCAATTCACCGAAAGCTTTTTCCACCGCACTCGCGCGGCGGCCCAGGCCCACCACTTCCGACACCATTTGGAAAACACAGGGCCAGGCGGCTTCCAAGCGTTCGCCGCGCAGGCTCTCGAAGAAATAATCCGCCAGCTGCTGGGCGAGCGCATTGACCGATTCACCGCGCAACTCGCGGATCGACGTCATGACCAACTGCGGAAAAGCCAGCTCGTCCAACGACATCTCGATGGCGTCGCCGACCAGCGGCTCGGCGCGGGCCCAGCCCCGTTCCGTCTCCACCACGGTCAGGCCCGCACCCCCGAGTTCGCGCTCAAGGAGGGATTCAAAGCCGTGCTGACAGAGAAAAAGCATGAATGTCAACGTGGCCGCCGCGCGCCGTGGGTCCACTCCAAATCCGTCGCAGACCCTCATCCGGTGCGGCAGCCCCGATCTGCCCCACAAAAACCTCCGGCGATTGCGACCAGGAGTAACCTAATAGGTTACTCCT
>JANYDX010000172.1 GCA_025363395.1 Verrucomicrobiota bacterium | reverse complement strand
ACCACCATCACGGTCCGGAACTTCGTTTTAACCGCTACAATATCGCCTACTGGGCCTGGGAGCTGCCGGAATTCCCGCAGGAGTGGGTGCGACAGAGTGCATTCTTCGAGGAAATCTGGTGTCCGTCGGACTATGTCCGCGCGGCCATCGCGCCCAAGGTACGGGTGCCAGTGATCGTCATGCCGCACGCCATTGATTTCGCTCTTCCGCAGGGCGACGCCCGCCGCCGTTTCCAACTGCCGGCGGCCCGGTTCTTGTTTCTTTTTGTCTACGATCTGAATTCTTATCAGGAGAGGAAAAATCCCCTGGCGGTGATTGAGGCCTACCGACGCGCCTTCCCCGGTGAAACAGGTGTGGGACTCGTCATCAAGACCCAGAATCGCGCGCGCCATCCTACTGCTTTTGCAAGTCTGCAAACCGCGCTCCTAGGTTTGGATCAGGCCACGCTGATCGACGAAACCCTCAGCAACAGCGACCTGCATCTCCTCCAATCCGGTTGCGACGCGTTTGTCTCGCTACATCGTGCCGAGGGTTTCGGACTCGGCGTGGCTGAATGCATGTTTCTGGGTAAGCCCGTCATTTCAACGGACTGGTCGGCGACCGCTGAATTTGTGAATGAACAAAACGGCTGTCCGGTCCGCTGCTCGCTGATCCAGCTGCAGGAATCTCATGGCCCGTATGCCAAGGGCCAGACCTGGGCCGACCCCGATGTCGCGCACGCGGCGGAGTGGATGCGGCGGCTGGTGGGCGAGCCCGGACTCACGGCGCGGCTGGGCCACGCCGCACGCATTACCATCCGGGAGCGGTTCTCGCCCGCGCTCATCGGCGCCCGTTATCAAGCGCGACTGGACACCCTTGGGCTCTGGCCCCGATAGAAATTCGCCTGCGCCAAAAAACGCCGGCTCACGTTTGCCGGCCGCCGTATTCCACGGCACGCACCACGGACTGCGGCCGGCGGTTCACCGTCAGAAACATCCGGCCCACATATTCCCCGATCAAACCGAGCATGACGAGCTGCGTGCCGGAAAAAACCAGCAGCGCGCCCATAAGCGAGCCCCAGCCGTAGTCCGGACCGCGGTTGGTCAGGCGAAGGTACAAGACCACGGCAAGACCGGTCACGCCCACGATGGCCATCACGAGTCCGAGCAGGGTCGCCAGGCGCAGGGGCATCACGGAAAAATTCACGAACGTGCTCGCCCAGAGGCGCACCAGGCGACGCATATTGTACCCGCTCTCGCCGGTCGAGCGTCCGGCATGATGAACTTCCAAAGCCCCGAGATTTTGCGTCACCTGCAGGATCAGCCCGTCAATGTAAGGATAAGGTCCCTCATGCGCCGCCACTTCGCGGACCACCAGGGCATTCACGCAACGAAAACTCGACAGATAAAACCCCTTGGGTTTATCCAACACCCAATCCGTGATCCGGTTCGTCAACCAACTGCCGAAATTGCGCCAAAGCGTATGCCGCTTGCGACTGTAATGGCCATAGACCACATCCAGTCCCTCGCGCTTTGCGTGCTGCCATAAGCGGACTGCTTCGGCGGGAGGATTTTGACCATCATCATCGAGGTTGACGACGTAGGTCCCGCGAGCGTGGCGATAGCCAGTGAGCACGGCGTTATGCTCGCCGAAATTCCGCACGTGATTGACGAACGTGATGGGGATGCGCGCCTCGCGGAGCAGTTCCCGGCAAATCCCCGCCGTGGCATCGCGGCTGCCATCATTGACCAGCACCAGCTCATGCCCGCCCTCGATCGACAGAGCTTCGATCTCTTTCACGAGGGCGGAAATTGTTTCCGCACTATAATATAATGGGATGACGAAACTCAGGGCCGGGGTCATGGGGTACTCGAACCACCATCGTGTGATGATTTTTTGGCAACAGTCAGCACCGAACTGCCAAAAGGCATCCGCCCCCCGCACCCGAACCACGCGTGTTCGAGGCCCATCAGGGTATTGAAGGTCGCTTCCACCGGCGCAGGATACAGTTTCACGTCGCTCGACAAAGCCGCCGGCGCCGGCGGAAATATTTTCCTCCGCAACACCGTCAGGGGAAATGGCAGCATGTTCCAATAGGAGCTGCGGGCGATCCGAAAGCCGGCACCGCGCAAAAGCGCGTTCACTTCCGGCCGCGAGTAACGCCGCAAATTAGCGACCTCCCGGTCGTGGTAGGAATACATCCACTGGTAGGCCGGCATGGTCAGCACCGCCACTCCGCCGGGTTTGAGACACCGGTGAATTTCCCGCACTGCCTGCGTGGCATCGGAGACTTGGCAGATCACGTCACAGGACACCACCACATCGAAAGATTCGTCAGCGAAGGGCAGCGCCGAAATTGAGCCCTGCACCACTTTGCCCCCCGTCCGCTCTCTGGCCAATTCGCAAGCCACGGGGGAAAAATCCAGTCCGGTGAACTGCCACCCCGGATACGCTTCCTTTAGCCGTCGTAGGAGTCCGCCCGTGCCGCAGCCGGCGTCGAGCACGGTGAGACCTCCGACCGGCTGGCCCGGCCGCACGCTCGGTTGCACGCTGCGCACCACATGCCGGTGCAGGGCACGATAGTACCACATGCGATCCTCAACCCCGGCCATTTTCCGATACTCGTCAGCTTGCATGTTGCCTAAAAAAACGTGGCCTCATGGTTCCAATGCCAGGGCGCGCAACTCCAGACCGTAAAGGGCAAACGCCAGCAAACGGTTGTCTTTGCCCCCCGGAGATGTGGCATCGCCGGCTAGCGTCAAAATCGCTGCTCCCGGAGGCAAAAGTAAGCTCTTAAACATCACCATTTGGCTCGACCCATTCAAGGATTGGGTTGCGACAACGTGCCCATCCAGCCGCACAGTCAAGTCCTGCGGATGGAAGGATCGGACGAGCAAACGTAACTGGATCCGGAGTGGAACA
Source organism: Verrucomicrobiota bacterium (assembly GCA_025363395.1). Taxonomy (GTDB): domain Bacteria; phylum Verrucomicrobiota; class Verrucomicrobiia; order Opitutales; family Opitutaceae; genus Lacunisphaera. The sequence continues at coordinate 8,264 of JANYDX010000172.1, read as the reverse complement.
TCGCCCGGATTCACCAGCGAAATCCGCCCGCTCCCGCCCGACCACCGCCAGCGTTTGGGTCCGTCTTTTTCCTCCCCATACCAACCGTCCGCGAACCTGACTTGCACCAAACCCGGTGCCGCCGCGCGCTCGAGATGAAAACGCAAGTTTAACGCCCGGTAGTCTTCTGGGCTGAGCGGCACCGAATGCAACAGGCTGTCGCTCAGATTCCATTCACCTTTGAGCGGCGTATTCAAACGCCCCTCATAAGTGTGAATGGTGAAATACTGGGGCAGCCGGAGCAGAAATGCATTCGCCCAGATCCGGCCCCAATAGTCGTCCACTAACATATTCAGTGAATGAATTTCTGGATCAAGCTCCAGACGTTCCAAATCCCGAAGGGGCCGGTCAACGCGCAGCGGAGGAGCCTGCATGCGTGCGCGAAATTCCTGCATGATCCCGAGATTCGCCGCGAGCAGGAGCAGTAAAATCGCTCCCGCCAGCCTCTGGCCCCGTCGGGACTGGACAATTCCCCCGCCCAGCCATCCGCAGATGGCCACGACGATTCCCGGTAGAAACACGGCCAGCAGCTTGTAGCCGTCATAACTGGCATTGGCGCGCGTCTGTGATTCCCACGCCAACCAACCCCAACCGGCCAGGACCGGCACTACGAGGGCAATGGCCAACCAAGCCGTCGACCTCTCCCTCCGCCACCAATGGATCACCCCCACCAGCCAGCCGGTCACCACCAGTCCGCTCAGACTCGTCCGCCAAAAAAAGGGCAAGGCGTGAAGCTCCCGATCCCGCAACAAGCCGGTCCACCCTTCGGGCGTGGTCAACGGCACAACCCAACCGAAATTATATTCGGCAAAAAGGCTGAAGCGCTCCGCCAAACCATTGAAACGTCCCCAGGAAAACAAGGCACACGCCGCCAGCGCCGACAGTGTTAACGGTACCACGCGGGCGAAAATCCGGCCACTCCGAAGAGTCCAGGCTTGCGCCAGCAACCACGCCCCGGCTGGCGTGAGACAGACCAACAGAATGAAATTATAGCTCCCCGCCAGCAACCAGAACGCCGCCACCAAGAGCGGCCAGTAAACAAGCCCCGAACGACGGGCCGCAAACGCCCGCCCGGCAGCGACCAGCGTCAGCGTGAGCAAAGCGATTCCTTGCGTGGCGTAAATCTGTGCGAGTGCGCCATTGTACGCCGCATAGGTTTGCAGCGGGGACAGAGCATAGAGCAGGACCACGCCCAGCAGAAAAATCCCGCGGAGTTTCAGGGTCACACGGGCGAACAACAACACCAGGGGCAGATTGAGCACGAGCAACACGACGGCACTGACACCGACAAGTTGATAGTGCCGGTAGCCGAAAATACTAGCGTTGTGGGCGAGCAGCGCTGACGGCGTAAAATGATTCAGCCGCAGCCAAAAATCGAAAAAATAATCCGCCGACCGCACTTTCGTCACCTCGGGCAAACCCAGGAAACCAGTGCGATCTTGTCTGGAAAATTCCTGAAACACTCTCGCTCCCGCGGCATAGTCGGCCTGATCACAACTCCCCAGCGAAACCGTCGTCATGTCCCGCGAAGCCATCCGCAGCGGCGACACCAGCAGCCACCCTGCCGTCAGCATCAGAATAACCACACCGCCAGCCGCGAGCACGGATCTAAACATCCTTCGGACGGCCCCGCTTTCGCGCAGGAGCGCCGCGCCCAGAAGAGCCAGCGGCAGTAATTCCGACCACCACGCGTAGACATTGGTTCCGGCCAAAGCCGAATGTGCGCCCGCCCACACCACCGCCGACTGCAAGGCCTGTCCTAAGGCAGGCGCAAGAGCCCACCAGCAAGGACGCCAGGCCCGCGGCGACCAAAAAAGAGCCAGCCCGGCCCCCCAGAAAAGGGTATGCGCGATCAACCCGATCGCAGTGAGGTAATACAACATGGGGTGCCTCGGGAACATCGCATCCCAGCTTTCGATTGGGAAGCGAAAATGCGCGGCGGCAGTTCCAGATTTACAAGACCCCGACCCTCGGCGATAAAACGCGCCCACGCCGATGCCGCCCCCTCGCCCGCCCCAGTTCACCGGTCTGTTCTTTGACGAGAACGTCGAGAATTCCGCGTGGATCCGCGAAACCGCCACCCTGACTCTTCCCCCTTTCGAGCGTGACTCCCGTTTGGCTGTGGTCGGTGAAGTGCTTCCCGTGCCGGCCCATCCCGCCGCCGCGGGATCGCTCGGTTTGGAGATAAAAATCAATGGCCAGGCCGTGTCGGTCCACGGCGAGATTGCGCCCGGCCCTTTCCGCTTGGAAATTTCCTGGCCAGCCGCCACGACTCCTGCCGGTCACCGGCTTGAACTCAGATTGATCGGCGTGGCGGGTAGTAATTTTCTCGCCTGGCTCGCTCGCGTCACCGCAGTGGGCTTCTTGCAAAAATGGCGCCGCCAGCCGCGGAACCACCGGTTGCGCATCCAGCGCATTGAGGTCGACCAGGAGACCGTTTGCGATTTCGGCCGCCGCGCCGCGCCGTGGAATCGCGTGGTGACGCGCCGGTTTCTGTGTCTGGGCCTCAACCTCGCCGGATTTTTCCGCGCCGATCTGGGTGTGGGTGAATCCGTCCGTTGCATGGCCCGGGCCGCGGAGGCCGCAAAAATCGAGACCGCACTGATCGACCTGAAGTTGCACTGCATCAATCCGCAAACCGATGCCACCTTCGCGGCCCGGCTGCAGGCTGACAATCCCCACCCGGTGAATATTTTTCACCTCGATGCTCCGGTCTCAGGCGACATCGATACCCACCATGGAGCCGGCTTCCGCGCGGGAAAATACAACATCGGTTACTGGGCGTGGGAACTGCCCGAATTCCCGGATGCCTGGATTCAATTCTCCGCCCACTTCGACGAAATCTGGGCTCCTTCCCGTTTTGCCGCCGAGGCGATCGCTCAAAAAGTCCCGGTCCCTGTGCTCAGCATGCCGCACGCGATTGCCTTTCCGCGTCCTCAAGGAAATTTCCGGCCGAAATTCGGACTGCCCGCGGACCAGTATCTTTTTCTCTTTCTCTACGACCTGAATTCCTATTCGGAACGCAAAAATCCCGCGGCCGTCGTTGAGGCCTTCCGCCGCTCGGGTCTCGCCGGCCGCGGCTCCGCGCTTGTCATCAAGGTCCACAATGCGGCCGCCAATCCCGCGGACTTCGAACGGTTGCGCCTCGCCGCTGCAACGCTGGCGGGCACCACCTTGATTTCCACCACGCTGTCGCGGACCGAAATCTACGAGCTTGAATCCGCGTGCGATTGCTTTGTCTCTTTACATCGCTCGGAAGGCTTCGGCCTCGCGGTCGCCGAGAGCATGTACCTCGGCAAGCCGGTCATTGCCACGGACTGGTCGGCGACCGCGGAATTCCTCACGGCCGCGAATGGCTGCCCGGTACGCTGCCAGCTGGTGACACTCGACCGCAATCACGGTCCCTACGCCAAGGGTCAGACCTGGGCGGCTCCGGACATCGACAACGCAGCGGAGTGGATGCAACGGCTTTTCCAGGACCGCGCCCTGGGCCGCCAGCTCGGCGCCGCCGCTCGGGTGACGATTGAGGAAAAATACTCCACTGCCGCCATCGGCGCACGCTACCGTCAGCGCCTCGAGGCCATCGCCAGCTGGTCATGACTTCACGTTCGGTGACATCGCCTCAACGGAATTGCCGGCCGCCCTTTCCGCTCCATCCGCCTTGGTCATGACCTTTCTTTTCGGCACCTCGATCGCTGGCAGCCTATGCCTTCTAATGATCATGGCCGGCTATTTGGTGGCGGGATTTCTGCCGGCCGAAAACTATCTGACCCGTCTGGCCCTGGCGAATCTCACCGGTCTCGCGTGGCTGCTTTTCGCGGCGGGTATTCTCGGCGCCTTCGCTCCATTGAGCGGGGTCGCTGTCTGGCTGATCTGGGTTCCAGTGCTGCTCACCTGGCTTGTTCCCACGACGCGAAACCAGTTGCGCGCGGATATTCAGGCGGTCGGGAAGTCCCCCCGCGTGGCTGCGGCAGTCGGCGGGTTGGCGCTGCTCTGGATTGCCTTGTTGCTTCCTTATTTTGTCTATCCGGACCTCGCGTTTTTTGACGGCAAAGCCAACCACGATAATTTTTTCTGGAGCGTCGGCGCCGAGTATCTGCAGACCCACAGCTATCTTTCGGTACCCGCGAGCAGCCGAGATTTTCCGCTCTTCAACGGGGTGCCGGCCTTCACCGGTTGGAAACCGATTTGGGGCCGGATGGGATCGGAAGGCTTGCTTGCGGTGGCCGGCAGCAGCGTGGCGCGGTCTCCCGTTCTGATCTACAATTTCGTCGTGTGCTCGCTGGTATTACCGTGGTTGCTCACTGTCCTCGCCATCGCTCGTCACCTCGGTCTACCCACCTTGAAGCGCCGGCTCGTGGTCCTCAGCTGTTTTTGCCAGCCCGTGCTGTTTTTTTTCATCGCGAACGGCAATCTGCCCAATCTTCTCGGCACAATTTTTGGCGGCGGGCTGTGGCTGCTTGCGCTCCTCGTCTGTGACGGACGTCGAAGGGTCTGGCCGGTCGTAGTGGCGGGCGTGTTTTTCATCCATGGCATGCTTTGCAGTTATCCGGAGATTCTGGCCTTTTCACTCATTCCCGTCGCCCTCCTCGTGGTGAAACACTTTATCCAAACCAACGCGGGCCGGGCGAAACCGGCTCTCGTGCTGGCCCTGGTTGTGCTGGGAGGATTGTGCCTGAACCCCGTGACCACGATGCGCACGTGGAACGGAATGCTGAACTCCCTCAACCAGGTGCACCAAGACGCCAACTGGGCCAACCTCTTTGCGCGGCTGAGCTTCGCGGGCTATGTTCCCAGTTTGATCACCTTGGCGATGCCGAGCATGCGGCTGTACGGCATGATTGGCGGCGCAGTGGCAAGCATCGCGGTGCTCACCAGCTGCGTCCTCGTAATCAGAAGTTCACCTCGACAAAATATCCTGCTTATTTCGCTCTCCGGTTTTGCCGTCTTATTACTCTTCACCGCGGCGACCTCCTTCAGTTACGGCTGGCAAAAGTCGGCGCAGTTTTTCGGCATTCATCTGGCCGTGCTTTTTCCCGTCCTCCTTTCAGGCACCGTCCAGGACGCCTTCCACCCGCCAGGCTTCCGGCGGTTGCCAAGGTGGGCGCTGCTCGCCACGCTCGTCGTGATGGTGCATGGCATCTTGGGCAACACCGCGGATAATCTGAAGACGGCTGGCACCAAGGGACTGACTCGTCAACTTCTCGCGTTGCGCGACCGCGTGGCATCGGAACTGCCGGGACAGACCTGCTACGTCGACGGCGCCACCTTTCGCGCGGCGTTTTTTCAGAGTATGTGGAGCGCAAGAATTTTCGCCCGCAACCCGATCGTCTTTTTGTCCCGCCAGGAACAAGCGGGCGGCTATCTCCGCGATTCCGTCAATCAGGCCAGTGCAGCTCCGTCGTCTCCTGATACTCTCTACTATGTGGACGCCGCATGGGCCCAAGCCTTCGACTACGAGCCTGATTCCCTCGTGAATGACCGAGTGGGCGTCCTGATCAGGCAACATAATCTGGTCACGGAAATGACCGGCTTCTATCGGACCACCGGCATACCCGATTACGCGGAAGCCTCCTTCGCTCTCACCATTTGTCCGGTGACCGACGGCTGGCTGGAACTGACCCTCACACCCGAGGGAGAAACCGAATCGCGCTGCCGGCTTCAAGGTCTAGTGACCACTAACACCGGCGTCGACTCGATCAAGGTGGCCCTCGATTCAAAAAATCAACTTGTGGCGCGGTTTCCACTCAAGGCTGGCACTCCCAACCACCTTGTCGCTCACATTGAGGGGGCTCCGACTTTCAAGGCGGAAAGCGGTCAAACCCGGTATCCGTTCCGGGTAGTGCGGATAAAATCGGGTCGGACCATAAAGCGCTGAGACGTCCCGCAATTCGGACACAGGGCGTGGTGCGCGGCCGTAATCAACGTCCAAGGACGAGCCCGCTACTTGGCGGGCTCGTCGGGCAGTACGCGCACCACATCCATCCGGAAATTCTGGACCATAAAGGCCAGTTCGCGCGGATCATTCGCCAGCAGCACCGCCGGCTCGTCGGTCTCCCACACCAGTTCGCTCCGCCCGGGTTGCAATCGGATGGAGGACAACGCCGCAGTGAGCACCTGATGCTCGCCGAGCTTCGTGGACCAGATTTCCTCACCGTTTAATTTTAGGCGCACAGTGCGGCGACCAATGCTGACCAGCGAAAAACGGAAGCGGACACTCACCGCCGAAGCATGGGGGTTCCTGATTTCATGCGTCGCATTCCCGCGGGCCCAGGACCAATAGAAGCTGCGGTTCCCTTCGGAACCATACCAGCCACGGTCGAAACGCAGCGTCAGCGCCTTGCCGGCGGAATTGCTGAAGAGGGAGGGATTCCCGCCCATCATGTATCCGTCCATGGCGGGAGGCTCCAAGATGAACGGCGCCGCGAAAAGCGTCAGATTCCCCGCGAGCAGGAGCCACCGCCAGCCGCGCCCCACGGGGACCAGCACGTTGAACGCGACCTGCATGGGCAGCAGCACACGCGAAGCCGCACCTGGATAGCCTTCCCACACGGCATCGCCCAAAACCACCATCAGCAGCATGAAGCTCAGGCCCACCCGCCACCACGCCTGCTCCCACCGGGGACGCAATAGCAGGAAAAGAAATTGCACGGTCAGACTCACCAACATGCAGAACCCCCACAATGCCCCAAAATTCAGCCACCCGGTATCCGGCAACTCCCCGAGCACCTTTTGCCATTTGTGGAAGTACGCGGCAAAGGGGATTCCGAAGTTGCGTTCGCCCGGATCCATCACGGGCCCCAATCGGACTGAAAGATAATATAACCAGAGGCCCAGTGGAATCGCCATCAGGAGTCCACGGATCACTGCCAGCAGCCAAGCCCGGCGTCCGTCCTTGAAGCCGGGCAACAAAGCGGCGCCGCTCAGCAGATTGGTTTCCTTCCCCAAACCGCTCAACCCCAGGATGGCGGTGGACAGCCAGGGACGTTTGGTCTCGGCAAAAAAAACTCCCAGGGAAATCAGCATCAAGCTCGGCCCGTCCACCAGCGCGTTGTGGAAGCTCACACAGATCCCCAGTGAAAAAAGCACCCCGGCCCATCGAAAGAAACAATCCCAGTCCCGCGGTGGAAACCAATGCAGCAGAATCATCGCCAGCAACAGCCACGACAGCACATTTTGCAGCGCGTACACTTCGAGGATCAACGGCGGCTGCCCCAGCCCCAGCGCATACGCGGTGGCGGGAAATAAAATTCTCCGCGCCCGGTAGGGAAGATTGTCCACCACTTTGGGCAGCTCGCGATTTTGCAACGAGGGATCCATCGCGATCTGCGCATAATACTGCGCATCATAGCCCGCCGATCCCTGCTCGACGTGGAAATCCATCTTCTGCAATTTGCTCAGCCTGACGGTGCTTTCCTCCCCGCCAAATGTGATCAGGTAGCTGAAACCCTTGCCCGGACTATAATACTGCGCGACCAGCGTGAGAAAGCCGGCGACCAACGCCGCGTAGGCCAGAGTCACCCATGGATTCAGTCCACGCCGATCAAACCAGCCCCGGATTTTCCGCCACTTTTCCAGCCAACGCATGTTCAAGCTGGGCGGGAATCATCTGCCCGCCAGGCAGCGCCGGGTTTATTAGTTTGTATCACTTTTGCAAACAATGGCAGCCTCCGGCGCACTACAACGATAAAAATGGACCCCGCCCCGCGCCTGCGCCCTGCCTATTCCCCACTGGACCGCGTTCTGACCATTCTACTGCTGCTGGGAGCGATGGTGTATTCGGTTTTTTTGTACCGGGATGGTTCACCCTACGCCGGGGGCGCGGATTCCTCGGGCTACCTCAACACCGCGCGCTTGCTGGGACAGGGGAAATTTTTTGGTGAAGTGCGGACGCCCCCGGGCCACGGCCACACCAGTTTCAGTCTCGGCGCATTCCAACCGCTGGGTTTTGTGGTGGAGTCCAAATTTCCCCGCATGGCTCCGACTTATCCGCTCGGACTGCCACTGCATTTGCTGGCCGCCGCGACATTCGGCGGATGGAACCGCGCTGCGTTGTTCGTGAATATTTTCAGTGCGCTCGGAGGCGGAGGCATGCTTTGGTTGCTCGCCCGGCATTTTCGTTTCCCTCCAGCGTGGGCCGCAGTCGCCGTGGTCTGGTTGTGGCTTTGTCCGTTGTTTACCTTTTGCGCCCTGCAACCCATGAGCGACGCGCTCGCGTTGGGTTG
>JANYDX010000164.1 GCA_025363395.1 Verrucomicrobiota bacterium | reverse complement strand
TGCTCAATTAGTGTGCATTAGTGGTGCAAAAACCTCTCCCATGGCTCTCGCTAAAATCACCTCCATCACCGGCCGCGCCGTCACTGTTCCAGGCAACGACATCGACACCGATCGCATCATCCCCGCGCGCTTCATGAAGTGCGTCACGTTCGACGGTCTCGGCGAATTCCTCTTCTATGACGTTCGCAAAAACGCCGACGGCACTGATCGCGCCCATCAGCTCAACGACACCCGCTTCAAAGGTGCCACGATCCTGATTTCCGGCGCCAATTTCGGCTGTGGTTCCTCGCGCGAACACGCGCCGCAAGCGATCCAGAAATACGGCTTCAAGGCCGTCATCGCCGAGAACTTTGCCGAGATCTTCTTCGGTAACAGTGTGACACTCGGCATCCCCTGCGCCTGCGCCAAGCGCGAGGACATCGCGAAGATCAGCGCCGCGGTGGAAGCCAATCCGCAGACGGAGGTCGTGATCGACGTCGCAAAACAGGAGATCCGCTTCGACGGCCAGACCGTGCCGGCAACGTTCCGCGAGACGGCACGCGACGCCCTGGTCAACGGCCGCTGGGACGCCATCGGCGAACTCCTCGACGGCATCCCCGCCGTGAAGGAAACCGCGAAGAAGCTACCTTATCTCGCCGCCTGAGTCTGCGGACGGACGTCTAAATTCACTCGTGGTAGACTAAACTCACTGGTGGTCGGGGCTGAAAACGGGTCTGGCTTTGTAGTTTGGAATTGCCGCTGGGGCCCGGGCGAGCGAACAGCGGGGATGGCGCGTCCGTCGCGAGTGGAGTTGGAGTTCGAGGTCGATCGCGTCCTGAACCCGGCAACTAGGACTAAGGTTCGACACCGCGTAGTGAGTCGCCAGGTCAGCGCCTGGAATCGCCAGTCCACCCGCGGATTTCAGAAAAAGCCGGGTAATGTACAAACGACCAAGCCAGACCCTTTTTTTTCGGGCTCCCATTCGCTCTCTGGATACCGGTTTCCCGCGGCTATTTGGCCACTTCGGGCGAGACCTGCCAGCGCACCGACCAGTGCTCGCCATCGCGATCCAAACGCAACACCGAGCATTTCTTGAAGTGGAATCGCGGAGCGGCGGCTTGGCCCAAGATGAGCAGGGTGGCCAGCGCGCTGAGGTGGGGCTCATGACCCACGAGCATGACCGGTTCCCGCAAATTCTCCAATCGTCGGGCGATCGTTTCGGGCTCGTCGTCGGGTTTGATGGCGGAAACACTGCACAGCTCAGCGTCGAGTCGCAGCCGCTTGTTCAGTCGCACGGCGGTTTCATGGGAGCGCACCAAGTAACTGTGCCATATTTCTTTTGCGTTCACGGCTTTGGTTTCTCTCAGCCGGCCGCCCACGGCGCGGATCTGGGCAAGGCCTTTTTTGCTCAACGGCCGTACCGCATCGTTGTCACCATCGAGGGCGTGCGCGTGCCGGACCAGGTAAATATGCATGGCCTGTCAGGCTGGAAGCTCTCCTCCGGCCGCACAAGCACCGCAATGTTACAACGAGGTAAACCAAACCAAGGTACCGACGCATCGAAGCCAGGCGGGCGAATTCCCCTCGGAAACGCCCGGCTAAACTAGGCAGACAAGTGCCGCGCTTAAGGCGCCCGGCGCTCCAGCCGGCGAACCTCGTCATCGCCCACGGTGATAAGAACCGCTTTGGTCGGACCGGCCACATCGAAAGTGCAGACTATGTCTGTCGTGAGCGCATAAAATTTGTTCGGGGCTTCCGCGTGCAATACGGAGTCAGCTCCGCCCAACGAAAGCGACAATTGTCCATCCGGCAGACGGCGAACCGTGACGCTGTTCCACTGGTTGATCGGACCGTAATCGCCGGCGTAGGTGTCGAGCAGGGCATCCGGCAATAGTACCTCCTTGCGATGGTAGTTGCCCAGTTCACGCACCCACACGTTGCGATAACGGACGGGATTGCCGTGATCCTGCAGCGCGATGGGCAAGCGTTCAGGGTGGACCTTGTAAGGCGGACGCCCAATCCAAGGAACCGTGCCGGTCAGCTCAACATTGTTTTGCACGAGCACGCCATTGTGGAAAACCGTGAGATGCGCTTTTGAAAGCAGTAAGCCCTCACCGTCGAAACGCGGGGCCGTCCAGACAATATCGTAGATCTGCCATTTACCGGGCGCCAAGGACGCGTTTACTAAAGGTGGATACTGGCCGTAGATCGATGCCGCCGAGCCATCGGCGTAGGTTTTATTCTGATAGGAATCCAACACCTGGATTTCATAGCGACCGAAGCCGAAAAACACACCGCTGTTACCCCGCCCCTGACTGTCGCCATGAGGTGGATTCGGGGCAGACCACTCGATGTGCAGCTGGCAATCGCCAAAAGACTGGAACGTGCGCGCATAGCCACTGCCTGGAACGCATTCCAGGGCCCCGTCGTGCGTCACCCACTTCGTCGGTGTGCCATCCATCGCGACCCATGCAGAGGTATCCGCACCGCCAAACAAAACGGTCGCATCGGAGGGGGGCTGGCCGGGTTGATCCTGCGAGCTAAAGGTGCCAGGATTGACCACTGATGGCAATGGCCGGTTACGATCATGGTCCGCCCAATTTGGATCGGGCGCGCCGATTAAAAACGATGACGTGGCAACGAAGAACCCTAACAGGGTAACAAAGGGCGCTTTCATGGTGAAGGCAGCGTGCAGCAAGT
>JANYDX010000145.1 GCA_025363395.1 Verrucomicrobiota bacterium | reverse complement strand
TGTCCAAAGCCTGTTATAGCAGCAGTTAATGGATTTGCCTTGGGTGGAGGTTGTGAACTCGCTATGGCTTGTCACATCAGAATTGCATCCTCTAATGCAAAGTTTGGTCAGCCGGAGGTGAACTTAGGCATCATTCCCGGGTTCGGAGGCACCCAAAGGCTTACCCGATTAGTAGGCAAAGCAAAGGCGCTTGAACTAATGATGACCGGCGATATGATAGATGCGCAGCAAGCTTTAGATCTTCAGCTACTCAATCATGTAGTGGAAAAGCAGGAAGATCTTATCCCAAAATGTGAGGCTATGTTGAAAAAAATATTTACTAAGGCTCCTTTAGCAATAGGTATGATTGTAGAATGCGTAAATGCGGTATACAACAATGAAGAAGATGGCTATCAGACCGAAGCCAACTCATTTAGTAGTTGTTGCAAAACTGCCGATTTTAAAGAAGGAGTTAAGGCGTTTTTAGAAAAGAGACAGCCAGAGTTTAGAGGTAAATAGGCTATCATTTAACTGATTTTATAATACGCCCCTTGAGTCAATTCAAAAAGTTAGCAGGAGAAACGGCTATATATGGCATAAGCAGTATGCTAGGACGTATGCTTAATTTCATGCTTCTTCCTTTATATACTGGTGTATTTAAAGTAACGACCACCGAGCGCGATGGCACTTTCGCGCTGAACAGCGTGCCGGCGGGTTCCTACACGGTTACCGCCACGTATCCCGGCCTTGATCCTTTGAGTGTCCAAGTCGAGGTGAAGACCGGAGCCACGGCGAGCGCGACTTTCTCCCTGAGCCAGGGTGTGATCCAGATGGACCGCCTCGTGGTCCGTGGTTCGAAGGAAGGTATGTCGCAAGCCGTCGCCTTGCAGAAAATTTCCATCCAGTCGAAGCTGGTGGCTGCCGCTGATCAGTTCGGCACGGTTTCCGAAGGTAACATCGGTGAATACCTCAAGTTTCTCCCCGGGGTGACCATCGATTACAACGTGAACGACGCCCGTGGCGTTTCGCTGCGCGGTTTGAGCACCGCCTTCACCATCGTGGCTGTGGATGGCACGCCCATGGCCGGTGCCTCGTCTATCGACGACACCCGTCGCTTCGAGTTCGAGCAGATCGCGATGAATAATGTCGAGACCACCGAACTCTTTAAGACGGTGACCCCCGACATCGCCGCCACCTCCTCGGGTGGCTTTGTGAATTTCATCACGAAGAGCGCCTTCGACCACCAGGACGTCCAGCGTTTCGATTACGATGTATCGCTTTCCGCTCCGAGCACGAATCTGTCACTGAGCAAGGAAGGCGGCGTATGGGGTCACAACACCCACTACCTGGTCCGCCCCAGCGTGGAATTGAACTACTCCCGCAAGCTGACCGACAAGCTGGGCATCAACATCAACTACCGGCTGTCGGAAAAATATGATGACTCGCCGCGCACAGAATTCACGTGGCTGACTTCCAACGCCGCCAATGTGACACCCAACATCTTCACGAATCCCCGCCTGCAGAGTTACGGGGTTCGCTCTGAGGAAAAGCTGACGCACCGCCAGGCTTTTGCCACCAAAGTGGATTACATCCTCAGCGATTCAACCAAGCTCATGTTCTCCGGCCAGTGGAACTGGTACGATCTGAACTTCACTCAGCGCGGCCCGGTCTATGGTTTTGGTACGGCGGCCACGTTGCCTCTCCCCAGCCAGTCCAATACGCTTTATCCGAGCCAGATTCCCTTGGGGACGACGTACACGTCGGGCGCGGGCGCGTCGATCACAGCCGGTACGCTTTATCGCAACAAATACGGCACCACGATGCACTACAATGGACGCCTGACCCACGAATTCAGCAATGATTCCAAGCTGGAAATCACGCCGTACTATTCGCGCGCCGACGGTCATTATCGCGACACCACCAAAGGATTTATTTCCTCAACTGCCACCATGGCTGTCTCTGCCACGGCGCCGATCAGCTCTTTCACGCTGACGAATCCGCAAATCTCCGGATCGCTCCCCACCATTATCTATTACAAGGGCACCGCAGTGGCTGACCCAAGCATCGCCCGGGACCTCTCCAATTATTCGATCGCCGCAAATAATGGCACGTCGACCTCGATCCAATCCCGTCCATGGACCGCCTTGGATGTGAAGGATGGCGTCCGCGCCGACTATACTTACGTGATCGACCGGCTCAAACTGCCCGTGACGATCATGACTGGCTATGAACTGGACAAGACCAAGCGCACGATTGACCGCCCGGACTACCGCCCGGTCACCACTGCTGCCACGACGGGCGCGGCGTTGGTCGCCCTGGCTGATCCTTTGTACACCCGCGATGTGGCTTTGGGCTTCGGCTCTTTCCCCGCCCTCGATCCTTACAAGGTTTACGATGCGTTCAAATCAATGCCCTTTAATTTGAATGTCTTGGATCACCGCGTTTTCAACGAGACCAATAATGCCGCCTATGTGCGCGCCGACGTGAAGTTGACGACCAATTTCCTGCTTCTGGGCGGCGTGCGTTGGGAAAAACGTACGATTGACGCGACCGGCATCACCGGCGCCCCGGCCCGGGCGCGTTCGGCCACGACCAATATCAATTTCGACTCTTACTATCCTTCGATCAGCTTCAAATATACGCCCCAGCGCGAGATCGTGATGCGCGGTGGTTTCAGCAAGACAATCGGTATTCCGGATTACGTGGATATGTTGCCGATCCTCACCGTGCCCAGCACCGCGACCAGCACGGACGGCACGATTTCACTTCCCGCCCCCAACCTGAAACCATATTCGATCAATAACTATGATCTCAGTCTCGACTACTACCTGAAAAATTCCGGCGTGCTCACGATGAGTGTCTTTCGCAAGGATATCAGCGACTACATAATCACTCGCTCGCTGTCCACGGCGGAAGAGACTGCTTTGTTGACCTCCTACGGTCTGAATGTCGCGGATTTTGGCGTCACCCCGCCCACGACCCGTGAAAACGGTCCGAAGACCCGCCTGCAGGGCGTTGAACTCAGTTACGCGCAAAACCTGACGTTTCTGCCCAAGCCATTCGACAGCTTGAATGTGCAGGCAAACTACACGATTACCGACATCTCCGCGTTTTCTCCGGACGCCAGTCTGGCCAACGATGCCCAGCTCGCCCAAAGCCGCGGTGTCTCGCCGCGGTCCGCCAATCTGATCCTTGGCTGGCGCTATAAGAAGTTCAGCACGACGATCACCACGAATTGGGTGTCCGCGTCCGAGTTCGGTGGCTTCGTTGGTACGAGTGCCGTCATTGGCACGGCCGGCACGGCCACTCTGGCCGACACCCGTCTGGCTCTGTTCCGCGATGAGAAAACCACGACGGACATCAAGGTCGAATATGCGTTTAGCAAACGATTCTCAGCCTATTTCCTGGTGCGGAATGTGTTCAACTCGCCCCGGAAGGATTACGCCCGCGGCTATACGCCACAGAATGGCACGTTCACCGTGCCTTACCGCTATTATGAGTTCGGTGAGCCGCACCTGACCATCGGCTTCAAGGGTCGTTTCTAAACGATCCGCCATCGAGACTGTCACACGTCTCTTTCCATTATCGAAAACCGCTTCGGGCCTGGGTGCCCGAAGCGGTTTCCAGTCTAATCTCCTCTCTGCTTAAGTCCGTCCTGCGATAATTCTGCACCCGCATCAGTATTCTGCCGACTGATATTCCGGCGTGTTCCTGTCTTGGCGGCCGAAGTTAATTTACTTAGGACTGAACTCGCTTCTCATTTTTCAAATCCAGCCCGTTAATTCATGGAAATTATTCCTGCCATAGACGCCCGCGGCTACGCGCGCATGTCGACCCCTGAACTTCGCCAGGCCTTCCTGGTAGACGGGCTTTTCCAACCGGGCGCCGTTGTGCTCAAATACTGGGAAACCGACCGTACCGTCATGGGCGGCGTGGTTCCCGGAGCCACCAAATTAACGCTCACCTGTCCGCGCGAACTGGCCGCGACTTACTTCAACGAACGTCGCGAGTTCGGCATCATCAATCTCGGCGAAGCCGGCACCGTCGAGGTGGATGGCAGCGTCCACTCATTGCTACCGCTCGATTGCCTCTACGTCGGCCGGGGAGCGCGGAGCGTTGCGTTTACGTCCGCCAATCCCGCGATTCCGGCCCAGTATTATCTCCTGAGTTATCCGGCGCACACCGATTATCCCACCGCTCACGCGGCCTTCGCCCAGACGACCGGCACCGAACTCGGCGATGCCCAGCAGGCCAACGCACGCACGCTTTATAAATTCATCCACGCGGGCGGCATCAAAAGCTGTCAGCTCGTCATGGGCATGACTGTCCTCAAGCCCGGCAGTGTCTGGAACACCATGCCGCCCCACACGCACCTCCGGCGTTCCGAGGTTTATCTGTACTTCAATGTGGCCGCCGAATCCGCGCTCTTCCACTTCGCGGGCCATCCCACCGAAACCCGCAATGTCATGGTCCGCGACCGCCAGGCCGTGGTCTCGCCGCCCTGGTCCATTCACAGCGGGGTCGGCACCAGCAATTACACCTTTGTGTGGGGCATGGGTGGCGAAAACCAGGACTTCGCCGATATGGACAAAGTCAACCCGGCCGATCTTCGCTGACCACAAGTCGAGCGCGTCCAGCGAACGTCTTCCCTCAGGCCAGAAAACTCAAAAGTCTCCCGATGTCTTCCATCCTCGACCGCTTCCGCCTTGACGGAAAAGTTGCCGTCGTGACCGGTGCTTCGCGCGGCCTCGGTGCCGCCATGGCGCAGGCCCTGGCTGAAGCCGGTGCAGATCTCCTGCTGGTGGCGCGCGGTGACATGTCTGAACTTCAGAAATCCATCGCGGCGCTCGGCCGCCGCAGTGTGACCCTCGCCGCCGATGTCGGCTCGGTCGCCGCCGCGGGCAAGATTGTCGCCGCCGCCTACGAGGCCTTCGGCCGCGCCGATATTCTCGTCAACAACGCCGGCATCATCCGCCGCGGGCCCGTGCTCGAATTCTCCGAACAGGACTGGAGCGACGTGCTAAACGTGAATCTCAATGGCGCCTTCCGCCTCAGCCAGCGGTTTGCGGTCGAGCTCGTGCAGCGCAAGCTGCCCGGCAAGATCATCAACATCGCCTCCATGCTTTCCTTTCAGGGCGGCCTTCGGGTGGTTTCCTACACCGCGTCCAAAAGCGCGCTCGCCGGCCTCACCCGCGCGATGGCCAACGAACTCGCGCCGCACGGCATCAACGTCAACGCTCTCGCGCCCGGCTACATGGCGACCGATAACACCGAGGCCATCCGCGCCGACGCCGCGCGCAACAAATCCATTCTCGAGCGCATTCCCGCCGGCCGCTGGGGCACCGCGGCCGATCTGCAGGGCGCAGCGGTTTTTCTCTCTTCACCGGCGTCCGATTATATGCACGGCCACATCCTGGCGGTTGATGGCGGGTGGCTCGCCCGGTAATCCATTTCCATGATACCCCTGCGTCGTTTGCTCCTTTGTCTTTGCGCATCGGCGCTCGCTGCCGCCGCGACCGAACGCGTCACCCTCAACGTGACGCATTCGCTCGAAGCCGCCCGTCCCTCCGAAACCATTACGGTGCCATGGAGCGCGATCAATCAGGCTCTGCCCGGCGCGTTGCTTCAGCATATCGCCGTCAAGGATTCCGCCGGTCACAGCCTGCCCTACCAGGTGACCAACATTGCGCCGGAGGCCAAGGATCCCAAGGGCGTGGGCATCGCCTACGGTGAACTTGTTTTCCAATACGATTTCGCCGCTGGCGAAAAATCCGCCACCTTCACGGTGGAAAAGACCGAGGCGGTTGCGCCGGTCTTTCCGGCCCGGACTTTTGCCCGCTACATCCCGGAGCGCCTGGATGATTTCGCGTGGGAGAATGACAGGATTGCCCACCGCACTTACGGCCCGGCACTCGCCGCGCCCGCCGAACCCGGCTCGGGCAAGGAAGTGCTGGTCACAAGTGGTCTGGATGTGTGGTGCAAACGGGTGAGTTATCCGATCGTCGACCGCTGGTACAACAAAGGCCACGACCACTATCATCACGACGAGGGTGAGGGCATGGACATGTATCAGGTCGGCTCTTCCCGCGGTTGTGGTGGCACGGGAATCTGGGACGGCCGCAAACTTTCCGTCGCGCGCAATTTCAAAACCTGGAAGATAATCGCCAACGGTCCGATCCGGACGATCTTCGAACTCATCTACGATGCCTGGGAGTCGAACGGGCTGAAAGTTACCGAAACCAAACGCTTCACGGTCGATGCCGGCCACAATCTCGATGAGATGGAGAGCACTTTCACCGTTGTCGAAGGTGCGGCCCGCGATCTCATTGTCGCGATCGGTTTGAACAAGGCGCCGTCGGACAAAGGGCAGGATCCGAAAATGGAACTGACGCCGTCCACGCCCGACCGCTCTCTCACGCAATGGGTCGCGCAAAAAACCAACGGCTCGCTCGGCACCGCGGTCATCGTTCCATCAGCTGCGTTTCAGGGATTTGCCGAGGACGACACCAACCAGCTCGTGCTCGCCAAGGTGATATCGGGTCAGCCGCTCCGCTATTATGTCGGCGCGGGCTGGTCCAAGGCCGGTGAATTTACGACCCAACAGCAATGGAACGATTACGTCGCCGCCTGGGCCGCTCGCGCTCATTCTCCGTTGCGCATCACGCTCGTGCCGGTGCCCACGCCCACGACTTCCGCGGAGATCGTCTCGGTGATGGAACACGTCGCCGATTGGCAGCTCGCGAATCCTGGCAACTGGAAACCGATCGATTGGGAAAACGGCGCATTCTTCGCCGGCGTGATGGCCCTCGTGCCGGTCTCGACCAGCCCGCGATTTCGCACCGCCATGATGAGCCTCGGCGAAAAACACCACTGGGAGCTGGCCCCGCGGCCGTATCACGCCGATGACCATGTGGTCGGGCAGACCTACGCCGAACTTTATCTGCAGCAGCGCGACCCGCAGCTGATCGCGCCCCTGCAGCAGCAGTTCGATTTCATTCTCGCGCACCCCAAGGACGACAACCTCGACTTCGATGCGGCGAAAAATCCCGACCGGCTCGACCGCTGGTCCTGGTGCGATTCCCTTTTCATGGCCCCGCCGGCGTGGGTCCGGTTGTGGAAGGCCACGGACAAACCGGCCTACCTGGATTTTGCGGTCACCAAATGGTGGGTTACCTCGGATTTTCTCTATGACAAGGAGGAGCACCTCTATTTTCGCGACAGCAGTTATTTCGACAAGCGGGAAAAGAACGGACGGAAGGTTTTTTGGAGCCGCGGCAATGGCTGGGTGATGGCGGGACTGGTTCGCGTGCTGCAATTTTTGCCGGCCGATCATCCCGCGCGTCGGCGCTTGGTCGCCCAGTATCGTGAAATGGCGGACAAGATCGTGACCCTGCAACACGCCGATGGTTTCTGGCGCGCGAGCCTGCTCGACCCGGAAAGTTATCCGATGCAGGAAACCAGCGGCACGGGATTCTACTGCTACGCGTTCGCCTGGGGCGTGAACAACGGCCTGCTGGATCGCGCCCGTTTCGAGCCGGCTGTGCGCCGCGCCTGGGCCGCCCTCACGAGCTGCGTCACGGCTGACGGCAAACTCACCCACGTCCAGCCGGTTGGCGCCACGCCGGTCACCTTCGACGAAAATTACACCGCACCTTACGGGGTCGGAGCCTTTCTACTCGCCGGCAGCGAAGTGCGGCGTCTCGGTCAGCCGTAGTTTTGTCGCATGACTGTCGCTTCCCAGCTTCGAATCCGGACGGCCTCGCTGTCGCTCGTCGCCGGTCTGCTGCTGGGTTTCACTCCCGCCCGCGCGGCGGAGAGCGCGCCTGAAAAATTTGCCGGCGCCACGCCGCTCGAATGGGCGCAGCGCCTGGCCCAATCGGAAATGGGGCGGCGGGGCGACACGATGTTTCTCGGCGGCGCTCCGCGCGCCCGCTGGGATTACACCACTACTCTTTTCGGACTTTCGCTCCTTAAACTCGCCGAGCGCTCGGGCGAGCCGGCTCTGGCCGATTATGGGGCGAAGACGGCGGAGTCGTTCATCGGTGCGGATGGCTCGATCGCCACTTACAAGGCGGAAGAATTCAACCTCGACATGATTCCGCCCGGTAAGGTGCTGCTGCTCCGCTGGGAGCAGGGCCACCGCGAGGTGAGGTTCCGGACCGCACTCGAAACGCTCCGCGCCCAGCTCCGGCAGCAGCCGCGGACCAGCGAGGGCGGCTTCTGGCACAAGCAGCGTTATCCGCACCAGATGTGGCTCGATGGCCTGTTCATGGGCTCGCCCTTCCTCGCACAGTACGGCAAGGTCTTTGAGGAGCCGGCCGCCTTCGACGACGTGGCGAAGCAGCTTATATTGATGGACCGGCATGCCTATGACGCGAAGACTGGGCTTTATTATCACGCATGGGACGAGCAGCGCGCGCAGTCGTGGGCGAACAAGGAAACCGGGCTGTCGCCCAATTTCTGGAGCCGCGCGGTCGGTTGGTACGGCATGGCGCTCGTTGACTCGCTCGACTATTTCTCGCCGACGCATCCCGACGTCGAGCACATCAACGAAATCCTGCGCCGCACCGCTGATGGAATCGTGCGCTGGCAGGACCCGGCCAGCGGTCTCTGGTGGCAGGTGACCGACCAGGGCAATCGCGCTGGCAATTATCTCGAGTCCACCGGGTCATCGATGTTCGTCTACATTCTGGCGAAGGGCATCAATCGCGGTTATCTTTCACAGGAGAAATACCTGCCCGCCGTAATGCAGGGCTACGCCGGACTCATCCGTGATTTTGTCCGCACCGACGCGGACAAAACCATCAGCCTCACCCATTGCTGCGAAGTGGCGGGACTTGGCTACACCAATGCCAAGGGCCGCGCGCGGGACGGCTCGTTTGAGTATTATGTCAGCGAGCCGGTCATCGATAATGACCTGAAGGGCATCGGCCCGTTCATCCTCGCCAGCCTTGAGGTGCAGCAGTTGCTGGAACACCGGGAACCACCGCTCGTCGTGCGCGGCTGGGAGTCGCTGCCGGCCTTGTTGGCGCAGATCAAGGCGCCGCAGTTTCCCGCGCGCGATTTTCCCATCACCGAATTCGGGGCGAAACCCGGGGCCGATGCGACCGACGCCATTCGTTCCGCCATCACGGCCTGCACGAAGGCTGGCGGCGGCCGCGTGGTGGTGCCGGCCGGCGAATGGCTCACCGGAGCCATTACGCTCCTGAGCAACGTCAACCTTCATGTCAGCGAAGGCGCGACCCTCCGCTTTGTTTTCGATCCCGCAAAATATCCGCTCGTGTTTACCCGCTGGGAAGGCGTCGAGTGCATGAACTATTCCGCGTTCATCTATGCCTTTGAGCAGGAGAATATCGCAGTCACGGGCAAGGGCACACTCGACGGCGGCTCCGATCCCGGCACGTGGTGGGCCTGGAACAACAAAACCGCTGCCGTGAAAAAACAAAAGCCGGCCCGCGACAGACTCCTCGAGCTGGGCGAAGCCGGGGCACCCGTCGAACAGCGCGTCTTTGGCGACGGCGGTTTTCTGCGGCCGAATTTCATCCAGCCGTACCGTTGCAAAAACATTCTCATCGAGGGCGTCACTCTCATCCGCTCGCCGATGTGGGAAATCCATCCGGTGCTCTCGGAAAATATCACGGTGCACGGCGTGACGATCCACTCCCACGGCCCGAACAATGACGGCTGTGATCCCGAGTCATCGCGGAACATCCTGATCGAGGATTGCGTGTTCGATACCGGCGACGACTGCATCGCGATCAAATCCGGCCGCAACAACGACGGCCGCCGGCTCAATGTCCCGAGTGAAAACATCGTGATCCGCCGTTGCACGATGCAGGACGGCCACGGCGGGGTGGTCATCGGCAGCGAGATTTCCGGCGGCGTTCGCAACGTCTTTGTCGAGGATTGCAAAATGGACAGCCCGAATCTGGACCGCGTGCTGCGCTTCAAGTCCAACGCCCGGCGCGGCGGGGTGCTCGAAAATGTTTTCATGCGCAACGTCGAGGTGGGGCAGGTGACCGAGGCCATCCTCACCGTTGACCTCCTCTACGAGGAGGGCGCGAACGGTCCGTACCCGCCCCTCGTGCGCAATGTCCAGTTGGAAAAAATCACGAGCCGCGCCAGTCCGCGCGTGCTGTGGCTCGCGGGCTTCGAGGGCGCGACCATCACCGGCGTGAAGTTCACGGACTGTACTTTTCGCGGCGTGACCGACCCGGACTTGATTCAGCACGCCGGCAGCATCAGCTTTAACCATGTCACGGTCGAGCCCGCCAAAAAGGGCCGCAGCCTCAATTCACCGTCAGCCCCGGCCCTTACCCCATGAGTCCGTCACCTTCCCACCCCGCGACCGCTCGCGAATCCCTCACGCGCTATCGTTGGGTCATCTGTGCCCTGCTGTTTTCCGCCACTACGATCAACTACGTCGATCGCAACTCGCTGGGCGTGCTCAAGACGATTCTCGAAAAGCAGATGAGTTGGAGTGAGGCGGATTATGGGTGGATCCAGTTCGCTTTCACCGCCGCCTACGCCGCTTTTCCCACTTTGCTGGGCCGGCTCATCGACCGCTTCGGCGTAAAGATCAGTCTGGCCGCCGCATTGGTCATGTGGTCGACGATGTCGGTCATGCTGGGTTTGGTCCACACCGTCATTGGCTTCGCCACCGTGCGTTTCCTGCTCGGAGTGGCGGAAGCGGCAAACTTCCCCGCCTCCATCAAGGCGATTGCCATGTGGTTTCCGCAGAAGGAACGCGCGCTCGCCACCGGGCTCTTCAACTCGGGCACCAATTTGGGTGTCATGATTTCCTTCGGCACGGTCTGGCTGGCCGAAAGCTTCGGCTGGCAATGGGCCTTCGTCACGATCGGTTTGCTGGGCTTTGTCTGGCTGATCTTCTGGAAGTGGGGCTTCGACCGCCCGGAGAAGAGCGCGCATGTCTCCCCGCAGGAACTTGACTACATCCGCTCCGGCCAGACCAAACAGGCGGAAAGCCTGCGTCTGCCCTGGACGACCCTGCTGCGTTTCAAACAAATCTGGCCATTCCTCATGGCGAAATTTCTCACCGACCCGGTGTGGTGGTTCTATCTCTATTGGCTGCCGTCCTACCTATCTAAAGAACGCGGACGCGATCCGATGAAGAGCGCCTTGCTCATCGGCCTGATC
>JANYDX010000135.1 GCA_025363395.1 Verrucomicrobiota bacterium | reverse complement strand
CTGGCGTCGTTGTTGCCCTCCCAGCTGGTGGAACTGGAATAGAGTGGGTTGATCTGCACGACGCCCATGCGCGCATTACGCAGCTCCTTGATTTTGCGACCACCCTGCACCGCGATCTGTTCTGCCCGGGCACGCGCATCCTTGGTCGCCTCGGCCATCATCTCCACCTTTGCGTCGCCCGCCTTGGTGTAGATGAATTCGAATCCTTCCGAGACAAACACGACATCCTGCTGCAGCAATTCGCCGGAATTGCCCGCGAGTTTCGGCACGCCTTCCACATCGGTCGAGCGCACTTCGATGGTTTGATTCAGCCGGTAACCCACGCGCACGGTGATCGAGGCCTCGTCGTCGTTGTTGCGTGGCTTGGCGGTGATATCGTGGATCTGCACCGGTTGCGCCGCGAACTGAGTCAGACCATGGCCTTGCAGGAAGGCGGTGATTTTGGTGAAATCAGCCTTTAGCTTTTGCTGGGCTTCCAGCAGCGTCGGGGCATCGACGGAAAAATTTGCGCGCCACACGACCAGATCCGAGCGCACATTTTTGCGGGCGGAGCCGGTCACATTAACCACTTGGGATTCGGAGATGCGCGTCCAGGCACCAGCGACGATAAAGGAGGCGAAAATGAGGCCGGCAGCCAGCGCAAGGCCGGCAAGCAAACCAAAGAGATGAGGACGGGGAGGGAGGGAAACATTCATGGAGTCTTGAGTGTATGCGGAGCCTGGGTGCGCCATCAGCACCCTGACTTTGACTTAGGAACCTCACCCAATCGCAAACGACTGAATTGCAGCAAAAAGCACAATCACATTTGCCAAATACTTGTTCACAAAAATTTCCGCGGGAAAAATTCAACGTTTCTGAGAAAGCAGCGTCTACCCCCGTGAACATCGTTTGTAGTTTTTAAGGTTTGCTTGGTGTTAGGTCATGAAAGGCGTCCCACTCGGGGCGCCTTTCATGTTTATGGGGATCGCGAGTGAGTAGAAACACCTATGGGTAACCGCGTTGACTTGATTCGGACGACAAAGCAGCCGGTGCAAAAATAATCCGGAAAAGATTCAACGTTTCTGAAAAAGCCACGTCTATCCCCGTGAACATCGTTTGTAGTTCTTAAGGTTTGCTTGGTGTTAGGTCATGAAAGGCGTCCCGCTCGGGGCGCCTTTTATGTTTTCGCAGGTCAAGGTTGCGGGTCATACGCGGAAGTTTTTCTTGCCCCCGCATCATGCCAGCGTATCGCTGGCCTTGCTCGTAGGGGTGTCTTCCGCGGAAGACTGAGATTGCGGCTCGCTCGGCTGCTCGACCCTTTGAACCTGAAACGGATCATACCGGCGAAGGAAACAAGCAAGGTGACGCATGGAGCGTCGCCTGTTTTTTCATCCGGGGGGATCTGCGTCGGGCCGGGCCTTATCCAATGCAACTCCCAAACCGAATTCCTGCCCTGCGTTCTCTCGAAGGGCTCCTCCTCTCACTTCTCCTGGGTACTGGCGCCAGCGCGTCCACTCCGGATGGCGAACCGCTTCAGCTGGATCGCTATGTTGTCACCGGCGTGCCGCTGGAACAATCGGTCAATCCTCTGACCCGGGATATATCCACCGTGTTCGGTGACGCCCGCAACATCCTCGATACGCCGCGCGCGGTCAGTTCCATCACGGAGGCCCTGCTCAACGAGCGCGGCATTCACGGCGTGAAGGAATTCATCATCTACACGCCGGGCGGCTACGCCTCGTCCAGCTACGGGCTCGCGACCACCCCGAACCTGCGGGGTGATACGGCGGAGACTTATCTCAACGGCCAGCGCCGCAGCTATAATCTCTACGGTTTTCTGCCGAGCTGGAACGGGGTCGAGGGCATCGACATCGTGCGCGGTCCGGGCTCGGCCGTTTTCGGCGCGGGCTTTTTCACCGGCGGTTACGTCAACTACGTCACGAAGCGGCCAAAATTTTCCGCGCCCGAGACCGTCGTCACCACTCGCTTTGGCACGTGGGCTCCGGGCAGTGTCTCCTATCTCAACGCCTCAGTGCAGATCGACTCGACCGCTCCGATTTCCGACAAACTCGCCTGGCGCGTCAGCTATGAAGGCAAGGGCGGCGATACCTTCTACAAAAAGAAAGACGTTAAGGACGACCGACAGGATTTGTTTATCGCGCTAACGTGGAAACCCGACAGCCGGCGTACTTTTGAGCTCAACGCCCAGTGGGAATGGCAGAACTGGCCCGAGATTCTCGGGGTCAACCGCCCCACGCAGGAACTGATGGACCACGCTACTTATTACACGGGCATTTCCGCCGATCTGCCATCCGGCCCCGGCCCCATCAATGTCACGGGCAAGGTCACGCTGCCGTGGGAAGCGTCGCTCTTTTCGACCGGCGACTACTCCAACTCCAACGCTGGGCACGTGCAGCTCATCTCCACGTTTGAATTGTTCCCCGCGTTCACGCTGATCAACCGCACGCTGGTCGAACACATCGACCGCCACCGCTACAACCAGTCCGAATACATCGAATACGTGAAGCAAACCACGGTGGAGAACCGCACCGAGGCGCACCTGAAGTTCAATTGGCTCGGGCTGGCGCAAAAGAGCATCGCGGGCGCGACCGTGCGCTACGAGGCCCGCCAATCCTACACGAACTACTTCAACGAATATCTGTACAACTTCGATGTCACGGATCCTTCGCGCACTTTCGACCAGGCCACCCAGTACCCCAATTCATATTATCCAGGCTTTCCCGGACCGGATGGACATTTGTTTTTTCCGAATTCCTACGACACGCCGGAGACGGTCAAATCTTCGCTGTGGAATCCGGCGCTTTTTTGGCAGCACGACGTGGCACTTACCGACAAACTCAGTCTGTTGGTGGGTCTGCGCGAGGACACGTTTTTTGCCCGGGCGCGCGATCCCTACGAGGCGGTCACGGGAATTCCGTACCGCGACGCCGAGACCGTCTCGGCATTTTCCAACAACGTGAATCTCATCTGGCGCCCGAATGCGAAGAGTTCCTATTATGCCGCCTACCAGCGCATCCGCGCGGCCAACGGCAACGTGACCGGCGGCGGGGTCATCCTCAACACACCCGATGGCCAGATCAACCGCGACGACTTCCGCAATCTCAGCGAACTCGCCGAGGTCGGCGCCAAATACAGCCTGCTTGAGAACAAACTTTTCACCGGCGTCACGTATTTCAACCAGACCCGTTCCCGCGTTTCAATCGGCGGCAAGAAAAGCAACATCGTCGTGCGCGGTCTTGAGCTGGAGGCGGTTTACCAGCCGAACCCGCGCTTGAACGCGACCTTCAATGCGACGTTCCAAGACGGCCACTACCTCGACTCGCGCCCGTTTCAGATGGGCGGACGTGACATTTACGCGGCCTATCTCGTCGGGCAGGGCCCGGGCGGCAAAGGCACTTCCACCGGCAGCTACGACCCGTATGGCAACCAGGTGCCGAAGGGCGACTGGCCGCTGCTTGGTTTCTCCAAGACGATGCTCAACGGCAGCGTTCGTTATCGTTTTGAAAATGGATTCGGGGTCGGCGGCAACGCGCAATACTCGAGCCGGCAGGCGGGCAACCTCGACGACCAGTGGCACATCCCCGGCCAGTACGTGTTGAACGGTTCGCTCTTCTACGAAGCCAAGCGCTGGTCCGTTAATCTCGATTTCCTCAACCTGACCAATCAGCGCAACTGGTATCACAACGGCGACGCCTTCTCCGGCAGCAGCCTCGTCTTCGCGGAACAACCCTTCCGAATGGAAGGCTACGTGAAGCTCCGTTTCTGAGCGTTTTTTCTTTGTCAGCTCATTTGCAGGCGATGTAGCCCAACATCGCTTGCAGCCAAGCGCAGCAAGCCACCTGATGGCTGGCAGGGGAGTTACCTCCCTTTTGCAGCTTGAGGAACCAGGCGTCGCGGGTAGCCTCGTTGCACCCGATGAGAGCTAGGCTGAGCCAGTTTCTCCACCGTTTGAGGCCCGACGAAGCGCAGCCCTTGCAGGTCCGCCTCTACCGACTCGTTTGCGCCACGACCGCCGTCCTTTGCCTCGGTGTCATTCTTCCGGTCAACTTGCTGCAGAATCTTCCGCTGGGAGTTCACATCGGCAATGTCGTTCTGGGCCTGGCCGCAGCCTGGTGTTACCGGACTTCTCTGCGGGACCGGCATCATTTCCTGGGATTTTTCGTGGTACTGGTGCTGTTGTTGAATCCGATTTGGTTTTTGAACGCCGGCTCGGCGGGCAGCGTGAGTTATTATTTTTTCCCCAGCGTGCTTTATCCGCTCGCGATTTTTCGAGGTCGGCTGCGCTGGATGCTTTCCGCTTTTCTCGTGCTGGATTTGTGCGCTCTCTTGCTGACGGATTATTTTTTCCCAGCCCTGATCACGCCTTTCCGGGTGCCGTCCGACCGGATGATCGACCTGTTGGCCGGAGCAGGTTGCAGCATGTTGGGTCTCGGTGTGCTCGTCTGGCTCATCGTGTCGGCGCACGAACGCGAACAGCAGCGGATTTCCCGCTACGCGCAGGAACTGGCCGCCAGCGAGGAAAACTACCGCGCGATCTTCAACAGTACCGGCGAAGCGATTTTTATTTTCGGCGAGGACGGCCGGCTGATCGATGTGAATGCGCGCATGTGCGTAATGTTCGGCTGCGACCGGGCGGCGGCACTCAAGCAGTCAATCGACCAGCGCAGCCTGGGACTCAGTCCATATGCGCAGGCCGACGCAGAAGCGAAGATGCGGCGGGCGATCACGGAGGGCCCGCAGGTTTTCCGCTGGCGGAGCCGGCGCTTGAATGGCGAACTTTTCTGGTCCGAGGTCGCATTGCATGCCGCCGAGATTGCTGGCCGGCGGCGTTTGATTGCCGCGGTGCGCGACATCAGTCCGCGGGTGCTGGCGGAAGAGGCTTTGCGGACGCAGGAAGAGCGGCTGCGGCTGGCCCTCGCCGCTTCGGATCAGGGCTGGTTCGATCTCAATATCATCACGGGCGAGGGCACCGCGAGCGGTGAGTACGCCCGGATCATCGGACTCGACCCGGTGGAATTCAAGGTGACCGCCGCAAACTGGATGGAGGGCATCCACCCCGAGGATCACGCGATGGTGGTGCAGGAATTCCGCTCGTGCGTCACGCACGGGGGCACCCGCACGATGGAGTACCGGCGACGGACGAGAACTGCGGATTGGAAGTGGATTCGTTCGACGGGAAAGATTGTGGAATACGATGCCGCCGGTCGCGCGGTGCGCATGACCGGCACCCACGCCGATATCACCGAGCGGAAAAAGCTGGAGGCCCAGTTGCTGCACAGCCAGCGGCTGGAGTCGGTGGGCACGCTTGCGGGCGGAGTCGCCCACGACTTGAACAACATCCTCACGCCCTTGCTGATGATCTGCAGTGTCCTTCGGGAAAAGCTGGCTGATCCGGCTGACCGGATGCTCATGACGCAAATGGAAACGGGCGCGAAGCGCGGCGCGGCGATTGTGCGGCAGTTGCTCACCTTCAGCCGAGATTTGCCGCAGAGCCGGGTGTCTGTGGATCTCGCCGGGCAAATTGAGGAAATGATGGAGATCATGCGCGGCACTTTTCCGCGGGAGATCAAGCTGGTCGTCCATTTGCCGGCAAAACTCTGGCCCGTGACCGCCGACCCGATTCAACTCCATCAGGTGCTCATGAACCTTTGTCTCAACGCGCGCGATTCCATGCCGGCCGGCGGCACCATTGTATTGGAGGCCGAAAATCTTCCGCCTTCGGAGGAAGGCTTGTCCGCTGAGTTCGCGGGCAGGCCTGGCCGTGCGGTCAGAATCACCGTCACCGACACCGGGCAGGGCATACCGCCCGAGAATCTCGCGCGCATCTTCGATCCCTTCTTTACCACCAA
>JANYDX010000134.1 GCA_025363395.1 Verrucomicrobiota bacterium | reverse complement strand
GTTTTCGCAGCACATGCATCACGGGGTGAGGGCACCCCGCCCACCTCGTCCACGAATTCTGAGCAGTGACTTGGCATTTAATGTCGGATCATCCGTCCTACGCGCGGAGCGCGACGTAGTTTTCGGTGTTGAGAAAGGCGCGCTCATTCTCCGGACGGGAACGGCGGCACGCGTCGTCGGCGGCGGGAGGCTGGCCGCGGAAAACTTCCAGACGCACTTCACGCGGATGGTAGTTTGAATCCGGGTCCAGTGGGTGCTGGCAGGTGTTGAGCACGACCAGCGTATTCATTTCGAAGCGCAGGTCGATGTGGTCACCGGCCTTTGAGTTGCCGGGGACAAAGGTAAGCCGGCCGGCTTCGTCAGAGACAACTTTGCTGAAGAGATTCAGATTCGGCACCAGATCGCGCTGACCGAGGCCCCACTTGGTGAGTTCAATCAGGAAGGAGTCGCGGGCGTTACGGTGATAGTCGTTGCGCGCAGTCTGGTAGTTTTTTTCGCCGTACTTGGCGGTAACGAGCCTGGCGTCAGATGCACCGCAAACGGTATCGTGCCAACCGACTGTGTCGGCGGTAATCGAAGCGAGCAGACGGCCCATGTCGGAATGCAGGCAGTACGGATGCCGGAGGTAGAAAATATGCTGGCCCTTGAGCGTGTCCGGCAGGTTATAGCGCTCGCTGGGCACGTCGGCGTTGTAGAGCAGCAACCCGACATTGGCTCCGGCCTCCAGCGCAGTCAGCCGGAGCGTCTTGCCGCGAGAAATCACCCCCGACCACAGGCCCGCATGCGTCAGGACCTTGCTCAGAAGCGGGGCAGCGGGCTGGTTGTTGATGATGACGTCCATGACAAAGGTGTTACGGTTTTGATAATTCGTGTTACGTCAAGACCAAGCCGGCTTCGTGCCAAATCGGGCAGGATCTGTTCACAGCAAGGGCGGCATGGGCGTGGCGGTCAGCTGGAGGCGGGCCTGTTTCACGCCTTTGCAACTGGCGAGAGTGTCCGCCAGGTCGCGCAGCGCTCGGGCTGGGCCCTGCACCAGCAGTACCTCGAGGTAGTGGTGGTGCTCGAGGTGCACATTCATCGAGGCCACGACCAGCAGGTAGTGCTGGTGCTGGATATCCGCGAGCCGGCGCTGCAGATTGCGCTTCCGGTAGTCGTAGACGAGGGTGATGGTGCCGGCGATGCTCTTGGTCCCGAGTTCCTGCGAATGTTCGAGCAACTGCTCCCGCGCCATCTCGGCAATCGCATGCGAACGGCTCGGAAATTTCCGCCGGGCCACCATATCGTCGAGTTCATCGAGCAGATCGGAGGGCAGCGAGACACTGAAACGGGAGAGTTTGGGGCGGGCGGCGGACATGATTAAAGTGGGGCGACAGTTGATTCGAATTTCGGATGAACTGAAGCCTTCATTCCCTCACTGACAATTGCGAGGCATGCATGGTCTTTGGCTCAAAATAGCCGCGCATACTGATCAATTTCCCACTGGCTGACCTGCTGGTGGTAGGTGCGCCATTCCTCCGTCTTGTAGGTGATAAACTCCTTCCGCAATTCGGCTCCCAGCACCTTTTCGATGAAGGGATCGGCGGCGAAGGCCTCTACGGCTTCCTCCAGGTTGCGCGGCAGGTAGCTGATGCCGCGCGCCGTGAGCTCGGCTTCGGAAAGCTCGTAAAGATTGTCCTCCTGCGGCGAACCGGGATCAAGTTTTTCGCGAATGCCTTCAAGTCCCGCGGCCAGCGCGAGGGTGGCGGCAAGGTAGGGATTGCAGGCAGAATCGGCGTTGCGGCTCTCGCAGCGGCCACCGCCCATGGGCACGCGGACGGAATTGGTGCGGTTGTTCGTGCCGAAGGAATTGAAAACCGGAGCCCAGGAATAATACGACATGAGCCCGCGCCGGACGAGGCGCTTGTAGCTGTTCACCGTCGGCGCGAAGGCCGCGCAAATCGAACGGCCGTGACGGAGGATGCCGGCGATGAACGAATAGGCGACCGGTGTGAGGCCGAGGCCGCGCGGATCGTCCTTTGGATCACAGGCAAAAATATTTTTTCCCGTCTTCAGGTCGCTGAGCGACATGTTGAAATGAGCGCCATTGCCCGTCTTGTCCGGAAAAGGTTTTGGCATGAAGGTGGCCAGCAGGCCCTCCTCCGCGGCGTAGTGCTTCGCCATCATCCGGAAAAAAATGAAGCGATCACACATCGTCAGCGCATCGGCGTACTTGAAGTCGAACTCGAACTGCGAATTCGCGTCCTCATGGTCAAAACTGTACAGGTCCCAGCCCAGCGCATTGATGGTGGACGCCATCTTGTCGAGCCAGGCGAAGCGATCCATGAAACGCTTCACATCATAGCAACTTTTCTTGAGGTCATCATCGGGATTGGGAATGCGCAGACGGCCCTGTTCATCGAGCTTCACCACAAAGACCTCACACTCGATGCCGAGATTGAAGCCGAAGCCCATGCTGGCTGCATCAGCGAGCACCTTCTTCAAAGCGACCCGCGTGTTGATCTCGTAAGGTTGCCCGTGAAAGGCGTTGTCCGCCGGCATCCACGCCACCTCGGGTCTCCACGGTAGAATTGTAATCGCATCAAGGTCGGGCACGGAACTGATCTCGTCGTCGTTCGGACTTTGGCCGAGACCGTCGAGTGCGTAGCCGGTGTAAAGTTCGGAGCCATGGGCAAAGTGCAGGAAATGATCGATGGGCGCGAATTTCCCCTTCGGCACACCATGAATGTCGACGTAGGCGCCAACGCAGTATTTGACGCCCTTGGTTTTGAGGTTGGCTTGGATTTTCAGGATTTCGTGGTCGGATTTCATAGTGACGGGGTTCGTTCGTTATATTTGGCGGCAAGTGGTGGCTGCTCCCGCAGTCCGCGGCCAACGAGGGTGGTAAGATCAGCCACCATCCAGCGAAAAAGCCGGCGGCCTTGCGCGACGGTCGCCTGGCTCGGGCGCCCGGTGACGCCGTTCTTGCTCGTGCGATTCACCGGATGCGCGAAGACCAGACCGCGCGTGCGATCGGGATCATCAGCGGTGCGGATTTTCTTCAAACGCACCAACTCCGGCGCCACCGCCAGCATCAGCGAGGTCTCGGCGGCATTCGCATGCCAGTCGGCCGCATCGGCGGAAAACGCCCGGGTCACGCGCGGACTGAGCGTGGCGGTGTTGATGAGCGCCACGAGCAGATCGTCATGGCGGCTGCGCAGGACTTCGAGCGCGCAACGCAAGGGGGCGGCATTGGTCACGTGCGAATTGACCATGAACAGACGGCGAAACCCGGCGGCGTGCACCCAGTCGCCGATTTCAGTCACGAGCGAAATCAGGGTCTGCGGACTGAGCGCAATCGTGCCCGGCCAGCGCCGGGAGTGTCCGAGGGAGCAGCCATACGGCAACAACGGCAGAACCGGCACCTGCGTCTGTGCACTGACCGCGGCGCAAATTTTTTCCGCGAGGGCGGAATCCATGCCGGTACCGAGGTGCGGACCATGCTGTTCCGTGGCGCCCACCGGCAGGATGACCGCATCGCTGCCCTGCGCGGGCAAACGTCCGAGCTCTTCCCAGGTCAAGTCGGACCATGATTTATTCCGGGCGGTTTTTTTGGACGGGCGGGGCATCGGGATCAGGATTGGGTGCGGCGCCAGGGCGCAGTACTGGCAACCGAGTGACAGGCGAAATTTTCGCGCATGCGCCGCGCCATCCATTGGTTGATTTGGTCAAGGTTCGCGACCGGTGCCCCTTTGAACGGCAATGTGTGCAGGTAGCCGTCCGGACCGAATTCAGGCGTCATCGTCGCGATGCCGCGCCCGGCCCGCTTCTGCGCGGCCCAAATCGCATCCCACCACCGTTCATGGGCTCCGAGCGCCGCGCGATATTCCGGCGCGTCGGGATGAGGGACCTGCGGACCCTGGTCATAGCCGACGCGGGCGTGGACATGATGCGCCCGCTCCGCGCAAAGCGTGAGAATCCCGGGTTCGCCATCGAGCACCAGGCGTTCACAAACACAGCACCAGTGGGAAAAATCGCAGGTCAGCCGGAGCGCGGGCAGTTGCTCCAGCAGATCGCGGGTCGTCCAGGGATTGAAGGTGGCACGGCTGCGGTGCGTCTCAAAGCTGGCCACCACGCCAAGTCGGGCCGAGACTTCGAGAGCGCGCCCAAAAAAATCGACACTCTCGGCCAGCGACCACGCATCGCAGCCCGCCAGCACCGTCAGAAAAACTGGCGTGCATTCGAGCGAAGCTTCCGCCTTGCGGCAAAAGTCTTCGAGGTGCCGCGCGCTGTCACGGGTTTCGGGCACGTAACTGCCGCCAGTGGTGATTTCCGCAATAAACGGCACATCGGCCGCGCGTAATTTTTCGGCAAACTCCCGCCGTGCGGCGGCTTCGGCCGGCACCGGGCCCTCCACCCCGTCAAACGTACCATCGCGACAACCGCCCAGCGCGGCGTCGAGATCGAATCCGTTGGTCCAAAGTGAGCGGAAAAGTTGCAGACGCATGGTCAGGATTCGAGGGTGAGAGCGACGCGAAATCCCAAATTGTCGCGGTGCTGCGAGGATGGCAGCGAGTCGCGCCAGGCGCTGCGCAATAGCCGCGGCAGGTAA
>JANYDX010000076.1 GCA_025363395.1 Verrucomicrobiota bacterium | reverse complement strand
GGAAAACTCACGTGGAACGCGCCACCGGGACCATGGACGTTGCTGCGAATCGGCCACGCCTACAACGGCAGCCGGATCGGGCCGACACCGAAAGATCAGGGCGGCCCCGAAACCGACAAGCTCAGCCGGGCCGCCACCGCGTTGCATTTTAATACGTTCGTCAAACACCTCACCAACCTCGTCGGCCCCGCGGGCAAGGCGGCACTCGTCGGCACGCACGTCGACAGCTGG
Organism: Verrucomicrobiota bacterium; assembly: GCA_025363395.1. Classification (GTDB taxonomy): domain Bacteria; phylum Verrucomicrobiota; class Verrucomicrobiia; order Opitutales; family Opitutaceae; genus Lacunisphaera. Next base: position 4,850 of record JANYDX010000076.1, on the reverse strand, counting down.
GAGGGCGGCGGACAAAATTGGACGGCCGGTTTGCGCGAGGAATTCAAAAAACGGCGCGGCTACGATCTGCTGCCGTACCTGCCCGTGATCGGCGGCCGCGTGATCGGCGACCTGCAGATCAGCGAACGCTTCCTCTGGGATCTGCGCAAAACGGTCTCCGAGCTGATGGTGGAAAACTATGCCGCCGAGTTCCAACGCCTGGCCCACGAAAACGGCCTGCGCTTCACCTTCGAAAGTTACACCACGACCGGCAATGATCTCGATGCGGCGAACTTCGCCGATGAACCCATGGCGGAATTCTGGACGCCCACGGGTCAGGGCGATGATTTTTATCCGACCACCAAATCAATGTCCTCCGCCGCGCATCTTAACGGACGGACCATCGTCGGCGCCGAAGCGTTCACCTCGTTCCGGACGGAGAAATGGCTCTGGCATCCCGCTATGCTCAAGCGCCTCGGCGACGACGCGTTCACGCGAGGCGTAAACCGTTTCGTCTTTCATCGCTACGCCTCGCAACCGTTCCTCGACCGCCAGCCGGGGCTGCAAATGGGTCCGTGGGGCCTCCACTACGAGCGTACGAATACGTGGTGGGAATGGAGCAAGCCGTGGCACGAATATCTCGCGCGCTGTCAGTATCTGTTGCGCCAGGGCGAGCCGGTGGCCGATGTGTTGAGTCTGCAATCCGAGGAACCGCTGCTGCGTTTCCAAGGAACGCCGCTCACCGGATTTGACTACGACGCCTGCGGGCCGGACACCTTTCAACGCGTCACCACGCACGACGGCAAGCTGCTCCTGCCCACCGGCCGTCACTACCGGCTGCTGACCCTCGCACACACCGGCACCATGACCGTACCGATGCTCACTCGCATCCGCGACCTGGTACGCGACGGTGCCGCGATCCTCGGCGATCCGCCCCTAGCCACGCCCGGACTGACCAACTATCCGCAAGCCGACATCGAACTGAAAAAACTCACCGATGAATTATGGGGCGAGGACGCGCCGGTAATCGAGCGAAAGGTTGGTCGCGGCAAAGTCTTCCGTGGCATCTCCGCGGAACACGCACTCGCGCTGCTGGGGATCGCGCCGGATTTCTCCGCCGAGCGAAATCTCCCCTGGATTCACCGCACCGGTGGCGACGCGGAAATCTATTTCGTCGCAAATCCAAGCGACGATCCCGTTTCGGTAAACTGCACCTTCCGCGTCGCAAACAAAACGCCCGAATTGTGGGACGCCGAAACCGGGCACATCATCGAAATTCCAGCGTACGCCAACACACCCGCAGGGGTGACGCGCCTGGCTATTCCCTTCCGGCCGAATGGGTCGATGTTCGTCGTGTTCCAACCCGCCGCTAAAATCCCGGCGTCACCCATCGCGAGCGTCACCCTCGATGGACAACCGATATTCGTCAACGGCTTGGCCGTGAGTTCGGCGCCCGTACTGAACTTCGCCAGTGGGGAGATCACCGAGGCCGGCACCTACCTCGTTGCCACCCGCGACGGAAAAACTGGGAAGATCAACGTGCCCCCGCTGCCTGCGCCCGTAAACGTCGAAGGCCCCTGGCAACTGCGATTCCCCAGCGGTTCAGGTGCGCCCGCCGAAGTTAATTTACCAGGGCTCATCTCCTGGAAGAACGTTTGGAGTGACGCCGGCATCATGCATTATTCCGGCACGGCGACTTACCACAAAAGCCTCGTGATTCCCGCCGCGCTCCTCGGAGACAAGCGGCGTCTGACGCTCGAGCTCGGCCGGGTCGAGGTGATGGCCAGAGTGACGCTCAACGGCCAGGATCTCGGCATCCTGTGGAAACCGCCGTACAGTGTGGACATCACCGCTGCGGCGAAAGCCGGCGACAACACTCTCGAAATCGCCGTGGTGAATCTCTGGCCCAACCGGCTCATTGGCGACGAAGCCCTCCCGGAAGACAGCGACCGCAAAACCGACGGCACGCTCAAGTCGTGGCCCAATTGGCTGCTCGAAGGAAAACCCAGCCCCACCGGCCGGGTCACCTTCAGCAGTTGGCGCCTCTGGAAACAAGACGATCTGCTACAGGACTCCGGCCTGCTTGGCCCGGTCACCCTGCGGACATCCGCAATCTTGCCGCGATGAGTTGATTGCTGAGATATGATTAGTGGCAGATGCGAATCGGATCCACCTCCAGTTTACCCCCCGCGGATTGCCGACCGCATTTCCGTCCTTCCCTTTCTTGAGCCACGACTACCTCGCCGCGGTTTTTCCTCATTACCTTATATCACGGCCATTACTCGATGGACCTGTTCCACTCGGAGTCCTGTCCCGGCGTTGCTATTTCCACCGCATCGCCGTCACAAACCACAATGGATGCCCCTGTTTTATTTCTCTGGTTAGGCCGGTATGAATTTCCTGACCTGGCGAACGACATAGGCTTCGGACAAGTTGGCGTCCACTAGAGCGTTTCAAATAAATTTATAGCCGCAAGCGACAAACCAACCGAGGGCATCCTGGGCGGTGACGGCGCGTAAAGCGGAGGCGATGGCGCAGAGCAGTTCGTCATGGGTACGCGCCTCGGCTTTTCGGAGGAGGGACTTTACTTTGCTCCACATCATTTCGATGGGATTGAGATCCGGCGAGTAGGCGGGCAGGAAGCGAACTTCCGCCCCGGCTTGGGCGATGAGTGCCAGGGTGCCGTCGTTTTTATGGGCCCCGAGGTTGTCCATGACGACGATATCGCCTATGCGCAGCGAGGGGATGAGCACTGCACGCACGTAGGCTTGGAAGACCTCGGTGTCGGTCGCACCCTCGATCGTCAGACAGGCACTGGTCCCGTCCAGCCGCACCGAGGAGATCATCGTGGTCGTGCGCCAATGACCGTGCGGCGCGTGGCAGACCAGTCGTTCGCCCCGAGGGGCGCGGCCGCGCAGCCGGGTCAGATTGGTTTTGGCCGCCGATTCGTCGATGAAGACTAACCTCGCCAGGTCGAGCCCGCCTTGGCCCCCCCGCCACCGGCGCCTCGCCTGCGCCACGTCCGGCCGGTTTTGCTCAGACGCATGGAGCGTCTTTTTTTATATGTCAGCCCCAGCTTGGCCACCACCCAGTGGATCGCCGCCACCGTGCAGCCCAAGCCCAGTCGTTGTTTCATCTCCGCCAACGTCAGGTCAGGTTCCTGGGCTACCAGCGCCTGCAGCGCTTTTCCGTGCTCCGGCATCAGCTTCGCCTTGCGCCCGCAAAACCGATACCTCGGCCGCAGGTCCCCCGTCCGGCTTTGCTGCTGCAACAGCTTCTTCACCATCCCGAGCGAAACCTTAAACCGCTTCGCCACTTCTTCTCTCGTGCCTTCACCCTCCGCGTACGCCACCACGATTCTCTCCCGCAAATCCACCGAAATCGGTTTTCTCATCCCTTTACCTTAACCGATCACCTCCGTTTCGGCTATAACTTTATTTGAAATGCGCTAAAGCCTAACTTAGGACAAGACAACCGGCCACATTGTCGCGGCCATTAGGAATACCGAGCGCCGTCATCACCGCTGACCTGCCACTATCTCCACCGCGGATTTCGCGCACGTACTGTCCGCATAGAGGGCAGTGGCAACGATCACGGTTAGTCGGGCATCCTTGCCCACCCCATGAAACTGACCTTGTCCCGGCTGCTGCGGTGCCTTTCTCGTGCTCAAAAAAACAGCGGACTATTTCACCGAGCGCACAGAGGACTGACACCGAGACCGAAGGAGAATTCCTGCGGTTGGCCGTTGGCTAATTCCGCAGGATTTCGCGACGGATTGTTTGGGCGGGCCGGCACTCTGTTTTTCCTCGGTGACCTCTGGGTCCGATCTCAGTGCGTCTGTGTTAAGCAAAGGTTTTCACCGCTCCCGCGTGAACTGAGCGGGCTGAGTGCCATCCTCATACTTTCCACCTTCCTCGCGAATGGCGCGGTCGCATCCGCTGATCAATCTCCTGCCATCCGCATGGCGCCGGCGGCAGCAGGTTTGCCCGCCCTGCCCGCGGTGGTACGAAACGAAACGGCACAACAACAGGAGGCGCGGCTCCAATGGTTTCGCGAGGCGCGTTTCGGTTTGTTCATTCACTGGGGTGTTTACGCGGTGCCGGCAGGATTCTGGCAGGGCAAACCGGTCGCCGCCGAATGGATCATGCATCGCGGAAAAATTCCCGTCGCCGACTACCGCGCTTTCGCCAGGGATTTCACCGCCGCGAAATACGATCCGGCCGCCTGGGCCCAGCTCGCGGCGGATGCCGGCGTCAAATACGTCGTCATCACCGCCAAGCACCACGATGGTTTCACACTCTACGATTCCGCTTACTCCGACTGGAACGCGGTCAAGTCATCCGGCGCCAAACGCGATCTGCTGCAACCTCTCGCCGACGCGGTGCGGGCGAGGGGCTTGAAATTCGGCACCTACTACTCGCAGGCCCAGGACTGGAACAATCCCGGCGGCTCCACCGGAACCGCGCCCGCTTGGGACCCGGCGCAGAGAGGCGATTTCGACGAATACCTCGCGAAGGTCGCCCTCCCCCAGGTTCGCGAACTCCTGGAAAAGTTTCACCCAGACATCCTCTGGTGGGACACCGAGTATCAGATGACTCCCGAACGGGCGCGGCCTTTCTTCGATCTGGTCACCGCCCATCCGAATTTGATTCACAACAGTCGTCTCGGCGGCGGCGTGCTGGGCGATTTCCGGACTTCCGAGCAGCGGATTCCCGCGAGCGCGATGCTGGGGCGCGCGCTCGAGGTCAACATGACCATCAATAATTCCTGGGGCTACCGCTCCGACGATCTGAACTGGAAATCAGCGCAACAGCTCATCCGCAATCTCTCCGACATCGCCAGCAAGGACGGCAACTACCTGCTCAACGTCG
>JANYDX010000065.1 GCA_025363395.1 Verrucomicrobiota bacterium | reverse complement strand
CCTCCGGCTTTGGCTATGCTGGGCTAATGAACACCCTACTCCTGATTGTTGTCCTTCTTCTCTTGTTTGGCGGCGGCGGTTTCTATTTTGGCGGTCCCGCCATCGGTGGCGGCGGCCTTGGACTCGTTCTGCTAATCTGTCTGATCGTCTATCTCATGGGCGGGTTCCGCTCTCGCGTTTAACCGGCTGATCGGTTTTTAGCAGCGCTTAGACGCTTCCGGTGCACAATCATTGTGCATCCTGACTGAGGAGGCGTGGAATGAATTTCCACCGTCGCCCGGGCTGGAGTCATCGCCGGTTTGGAGTCACGAAGTCCCGTCGTGGACTTTTTAAATCCACCCGGAGTATGTTTAGCCGACTGATGCGGCTTCGGAGGATTACCTTCGCAGGAATAAAAAAGGGCGGGGCCTCACGCCCCACCCGCCATCGAATAGCATGCTGCAGTTTACTTCACATCAGCCGAAGGCGCCTGCAGGGTGGCGTGACCAGGAGCAACCTTCTCCAAGTTCGATGCAACATCCGCTTTGGCGATGCCAGCGGCCCACTTGATCGAACCGATCAGCATGGATTGGTAGGCCGCGCTATCCCAAACATCTTCGCGGTGGCCCATCGCGTTGAAAATCACACGGCCTTTGCCGTAGGACCTCGCCCACGCCAGCGGGTAGGACGGCCGGGCGTAATCAGAACCTTGCATGCTGGCCGTTTCCATCCGGAGCAAAACGTGATTATTGGGCGCGAATTCCTTAAGCGAGTACCATTCCTCCGTGACCTTGATCTCGGCGCCGATTTTATCGAAGCCGGGGAAAGCCGGGTCGATCACAGTAGCCACCGCGACTTGCTGGGCGTTGTGTTTGATAAATTCCCCGCCCAACATCTTGATGTAGGGGTCCGCGGCATCGCCGTAGTTCTTGTAGCGTGGCAGGCGGATGGGATTGTTACCGCCGCCGTGTTCGCCTGTATGAAAGGTGTCGCTGGCACTGTGGACGCCAAAAAAGCCCTTCCCCCCGGCTATGGCGTCAAAGAGCGCCTGCTTTCCGGCCGGAGACATCGCCGGTTGTCCATCGGTGCCCACGGCGAGGAGATCACCGCTCGTATAAAACATGATCACATCGAACTGGGCCAGATAATCCGGCGAAAACAGGCTGCCATCCTTGCTGAAGGTGAAAACGAAATCGTTTTTCTCTGCGAGCGAAGCCAGCACCTTTTCCGAATAGCTGGGTTTGCCATCAACACGCTTCACCGTGCTGTGTTCCCAGCCCGAAGACTTGGAAAAATAAAGCACGCGCACCGGCGCGGCCGAGAGGGAGAGGCAAAGGCCGAGCAGCAATGCGCCCAGCGCGATGAGTTTGGATTGGGGTTTCATCGCCTCGAAACAAGAACCAGTCGCCGGCTGATCGCAACCACTCTGTGCGAAACAATCGGAAAATCCCACGGTTGATTTACCCGAAATCCTCCGGGAATTTGTCCATACAATTGCCGCGAGCTCCACTTGGGATACACTCGCGGCCGAGTTAAGGGCAATGAGCCCGGTTCGCGAGTTCCCGTTTACACGTCGCAAATCTTCACCGACTGCCGCAGGGAATCCATGGGGTCCGGGTGCTTCGGAATAAATTCTTGGGCGACATATCCTTTGAAACCGGTTTCAGCTATGGCCCGCATGATGGCCGGGTAATAAAGCTCCTGGGACTCGTCGATCTCCGCCCGGCCGGGGACGCCACCGGTGTGATAATGCGCAAAATACTCATGATTGGCCCGGATGGTCGCGATCACGTCGCCTTCCATGATTTGCATGTGGTAGATATCGTAAAGCAGCTTGAACCGCGGAGAATTGACCCGCTTGCAAAGCTCCACGCCCCACACGGTGTGGTCGCACATGTAGTCCTTGTGATTCACCCGGCTGTTCAGCAATTCCATGCAGACCGTCACGCCCAGTTTTTCCGCCAGGGGTAGGATGCGTTTCAATCCCACCACGCAATTCTCCAAGCCCTGCTGGTCGGACATCCCGCCGCGATTGCCTGAGAAGCAAATCAAGTTCGGATAACCCGCCTCCGCCGTCGCGTGCAGGTGCGCCTCGTAAGCGGGCACCAGCACATCGTGGTGTTCCAGACGATTCCAAGCACTGCCAATGCCGCCCACCTTTATCGTACCGAAGTCGACCGTGGGATTGCTCACCATCGCACAAATCAACCCGTGTTTTTTCAAAGTGGGAAAATCCTTCGGCTGGAGCAGTTCCACGGACTTCAAGCCCATCGTCACCGAGGCCGCACACAAATCCTCCAGTGGCATTTTGGAATAGCACCACTGACACACCGATTGATTGATGCGGCCGCCACCGGGCGCCGAAGAGGTTTTTTCCAGAGCATTCATCGTTTTGGGGAGTGCGACAGCACCAGCGGCAAGCAAAGCCGTGCCGGCACCGATTTGTTGAAGAGCCATGCGACGGGAGATGGGGTGATTCATGCCATCAGCTAAACCAACTGATCAGCACTTGGCAATGCCTGAGGATCGCCTGGCGAGATTCATCGCCGGGTCCTAAAGGCGACTCAAGTTTACCCACCGAATCGGGCAAGCGGTGACTAATCCACTCGTTGCCATGGGCACGAGTCAATCCGCCCTGCACAAAGCTCCCAACCGCCGCACCCCTTCGCGAATGCGCGCGGGATTCGAGTTGGAGAAATTGAGCCGCAGATAATTATTGCCCCCCTCCGCGGGGAAAAAATCCCGGCCCGGCACAAACGCCACCTGATGCTTGATCGCCCGTTCAAGCAATTCGAGTCCGTCAAGTTCCCCCGGGCCGGTCAGCCAGAGAAACATCCCGCCCTCCGGCCGGGTCCAGCGATAGCCCGCCGGCATCTCCTTTTGCAACGCTGCATCCATGACTTCGAACCGTTCACCATAGGCGCCGCGGATGCGTCCCAAGTGCGCCGACTGATCATTGGCGGTGAGAAAAGCGCAAGCTACGCGCTGGTCGAAGCTGGAGGTATGAAGATCCGCCGCCTGTTTCAAAATGAGCAGTCGTGAAAATATTTCCCTGGGTGCCGCCACCCAGCCCAGTCGCAGACCCGGTGCGATCGTCTTCGAAAACGTGCTCGCGTAGAGCACGCAGCCGGATTCATCCCAATGCTTGACGGGGGGGATTTCTGCGCCGCGGTAGCGCAGTTTCCCATAGGGATCGTCTTCTAAAATCAGCAGCTCGTGGGCGGCGGCGATCCGCGCCAGCGCGATCCGTCGTTCCCGGCTCAAAGTCACTCCGGTTGGGTTTTGGAAATTGGGAATCGTATAGAGAAACTTCGGCCGGTTTTTTTTGATCAGTTCCGGCAGTGCCTCGGGAATAAGTCCCTGCTCATCTGTCGGGACCGGGACGAAGCGCGCCTCCAGTGCTTGAAACGCCTGAATGGCGGCAAGGTAGGTTGGATTCTCAGTCAGCACCACGTCGCCCGGATTGATCAACAGCTTGGCGACCAAATCGAGCACTTGCTGTGAACCATTGGTCACAAGCACGTCGGCCGCCGACGCTTGGATTCCCCGGCTTTGCATTTCGCCGGCGATCCATTCGCGCAGCGCCGGGAAACCTTCGCTGGGGCCGTATTGCAACGCCTCGCGCCCGTGCCGCGTCAACACCTCATCCGCCGCCGCCCGCACCGCATCCACCGGAAAGAGCTCCGGCGCCGGCAGCCCGCCGGCAAAAGAAACGATTTCCGGCTGGGCCGCGACCTTCAGGATCTCGCGGATCGTGGACGGACGCAGCTGCCGCATGCGGCTGGCGTAGAGTTCAGACGGAAAAGACATGACCAGTAAAAAACAGAACCCACGACACCACGCCAGTCATTATCCACTTCGAAAATGACCCCGGTTTACGCATCGAAGGAACACAGCGAAAATTCCTGGCTTCACGTCAATTTCTGTCGTGCGACTCGACGCTCATGAAAAGCAAATCCTGCTCGTGCTTCAGCCGGGGGGTGCAGAAGCAGGAAATCCCATTGATTGAACGAATACTCTCCGGGCCTTTTATCAATTAACCCAGGTGCAGAAAAATCTGCTACCCTCCGGAAGTGGCACAAAGCCGCATCCAACCAATCCCGATTGCATTCAAAATAAAATGAACCGCTTCACCAAAACCTCCGTCGCCTCCGTGATGCTGAGCCTCATGGCATTATCGTCGTTTGCATCAGGAAATCAAAAAAACGTCCGCGATCTCACTCTGACTGTGCAAGCCAATGAGATGACCGCTCCAACGATTGTTTCGAAAAAGACCACGCTCAATTCCGGTGAGTTCGCCAAATATCAACTCATGGGGGCGCAGTCACAATACCTGGCCAAACACGAAGCCGCGGGGGCTTCCAGTGCAACGAAAGATGTCCTGATCGTGGTCGGCATTGCGGTCGTCGTCCTCATTATCGTGGGAGTGTCGTCATACCACCCCATGAGCGGAGTCGACTACTCGAAACTGTAAGAATCAAAACCTCCCCCCTCTCGTTTGACCTACAAGCATGCAAATCGGGAGAATATTTTGTCTGCTGCTCTCGGGGCTGCTGTCCGGCGGCTGCACCGCAGTCGCTCCGTTCAAGGGTCTGGGGATCGAGGATGAAAGTATCTACGTGGCGGGGCTGCCCCCCGTCCATCAGGACAAACGTTATGCTTGCGGTGCGGCCTGTGTCGCCGCAGTGGCGGCCTACTGGAACACTTCCCTCACTGAATTCCGCGCCAAACGTGGACAAATGTCCGAGGATGCGACCGGTCAGGATTTACAGCTGCTCGCCCAAGAGCTGGGCTTGCAGGCTTTTGTTTATCGCGGCTCCATGGATGATCTGCAGGAAAATTTAAAAAAGGGCCGACCCTTGATTGTGATGATCCCCCAACCCGTGCTGCCGACCGGCGGATTGACGAGTGTATCTCTTTTGAATGCATGGAACCAATGGGGACGGAAGCCGCCTCACTGGGTCGTCGTGGTTGGTCTAACAAAAAACAAATCTGTCATCATTCATGATCCGGAATCAGGCCCCCTTGAGATAAAACAGGAGACGTTTCAGACTTGGTGGACGCAAAAAGGTAATTTAACCGTGTTGATTGCGGCCTCATGACTTAAAGCCGGAAATTCCATTTCCTTAATTCCTATTCCAAACGTGTGCGGGAAATTAACCCGCCCGCCTTTTACTCTGTCTGATACTTCAAGTTTCAGGTTTCAAGCGTGCCCTTGCAGGCAAGCTGGGGCCAGTGCTCTCGGCAATAACCGAGCGCTTCCTCCAATACGATTTTAACCAGTGCGCTTGGCTTCCCCTGCCATACGCCGACAATTTCAACGGGAGTGAACCCGTCCAAAGGAAGCGATCGGACGTCGGCATGACGGAGTACCTCCGGCACATTCACGCTGACGCCGATGCCATAACGATTGGCCACATACGAAGTGACGAGCTGAGTGGAGCTGGCTTGAATGGTCGCTTGCCAGTCCACTTTGCGCCGCTTCAGACCCTTCTGAAAAGAGCCTTCGGAAGCGGAAAAACAGATCAGGGGATCTTCAATTTTACCCTTCTTCCAAAGTTCTTCGGCCGACTTGATTGGTGATTCACGGTGAACAAGCAGCACCAGCGGCATTTTCACCAAAGCGAGTTTTTGCAGACCAATGCCAATCTTCGATTGCAGGACAGTCACGATCGCAAGATCGAGTTTATGGTCTCGAACATCCGCTTCAAGCTGGTGCTGCAAGCCAGCCTGCATCGCGAGCCGCAGTCCCGGTTGTTTCTTTCGCACGCGTTGCATTACGCCCGGCAGATGGTCGCGGAGGACAAGCTCCGAAGCGCCAATGCGCAGCTGCGTCGCCGCGCGCTTGGTGATCTGCGCCGCCACCTCACCGAGGTTTTCAAAGAAAGGCCGGATGAACGCGAAAAGAATTTTCCCCTCCTCGGTCAGTCGAAACGGAGTGCGTTCAAACAATTTCGCATCGAGGCCCTGCTCCAATTGCAAAATCTGGCTGCTCACCGCGGGCTGTTGAATGCCGTAGGGAATGTGACGAACCGCCCGACTGATTCCGCCGTAACGCGCGACGTAATAAAAAAGCTCCAGATGGTGGATGTTCATCTGGACGCAGAACTTCTCCGAACAGGGGCGGCCAATCAATTCAAATCGGGAATACGCGCCATTGATGCGACGAATACTCGATCCCTGTTTTATCAACTCACGCTCTCCGCTGGAAACCGTTATAGTCACCACGCGTAAACGGGTGGGCCCAAGCCGCCCTATATTTCACACACCACAATTTCACCGGACATCTGCCATGCTAGTCACACTAATCATCCTCTCCCTGCTCTGCCTTTTGGTTGCGACTGACTCGGTCACCAATGAGCCGAGCTAATGGTTTGTTTGGGGGGCCGTTTCAAATCCACCCGCACTGTTGGGAAAGGCGCGGCCATGACTCCACTCACGGGCAATCGCCCCAAATGAAACTTTGCACTTTTGACGCGGGCCAACCCTTCAGTTGGCCGCCTGCATACACACACAGTTCGAAATTACAGAATCCAAAAAAATGAATAACCCGACTAAACTGCACAGCCCGCGTTGGCTGCTTATAATCCTGGCCCTGTCCGTGGGCGCGATCCACGCCATGGCCGGTGGGACCGCCTTCTCCAAACTCGTTGTTTTCGGCGACAGCCTGAATGACACCGGAAACCTCACCCGTCTCACCGGCGGCGTCTTCCCAAATGCACCCACTTACACCTACGGCCGTCAGACCAATGGCCCAGTGTGGGTGGAGTATCTCGCCCACGATCTTGGCCTGGCTAACAAGATTCTAAATTACGCCGTTGTCGGAGCCATGACCAAACCGGCTCCGGGTTTTCCGACGGGAAATGTCTGGTCCGATACCTATTCCGGTCTCGAAGGCACTGATGTGGCGAGCCAGGTTAAGGAGTACGGAATCGACAGCCATGAACGAGCCGATCCGTGCGCCCTCTTTATCCTGGAAGGCGGCGCGAATGACTTTCCCCGAGTACAAGACCCCAGTGTGATTGTGGCCAATCTCATCGATTCCTTGATCGCATTGGAGAAGATGGGCGCGCGTCACATCCTCGTCGTAAACCTTCCGGATATTGGCAAGACCCCGCGGGTGATTCTCGCCGAGCGACTCGGCTATGTCCCGCCCGGCTCTGGGGCATTTTACTCGGGGGCCTGCGCCCAATTAAACCAAGCACTCGCCGGAGCGGTCGCCCAAGTAACACCGCAAAGCGTCACGATCACATTCGCCGATACCTATGGATTCATGAACAAGGTCGAGGCGAATCCTGCCGCCTACAATATTTTCGAAGCACAGATGCCATGGCTGATGTTCGGCGCCGGTACGGATCCGGTAGAATGGTTTTTCTGGGATGACCTTCATCCCACCACCCGCGGCTACGAAATATTCGCCGATCAGGTGGTTGACGAGCTCATCCGTGTCTATCGCACGCGCCATAGCAATGGCTTTGGCCAGGGAGACTTCCCCTGCCGGCGGCACCACTAAAAAGCGAACTCCCCGCCCAGAAACAGACGGCTCTCTCGCTGCGTCGCTCCGCCCTGCGCACCTCTCACTAGGTGTGCAGGCGTGAACGAGGGGAGCCAAGGGCGAAGCGCCCACCAGGAATCCAACTGAGTGCGGCGAACTCGCCCGCGTTTGCCAATCGCGGCCCCTTTTCAGAACGATAAAGCCGGCCAGAAGTTGGATCGGAAGGGAAAGTGAAGGACGCCATTCTCAAACCCCAACTCTGATTTGGGCGTTTGACGTGGCGGCGGGAATGGCCATTTTAAGAGAAGCTCCCATGCCTTCCTATACCCTGAAAATAAACGGGCAGTCTCGCGAGGTGGCTGCGTCCGCCGACACTCCCCTGCTCTGGATTTTGCGTGATCATCTTCAGCTCGTCGGCACCAAGTACGGCTGCGGTCTGGGTCTTTGCGGCGCGTGTACCGTCCATTTCAACGGTACCGCGGTCCGCTCCTGCCAGATGCCGGTCTCGAGTCTGGCCGGAATCGAGATCACCACCATCGAGGGTCTTTCATCCGACGCTACCCACCCTCTGCAAAAATCATGGTGCGACCATGATGTTCCGCAATGCGGCTACTGCCAGGCCGGCCAGATTATGACGGCCGCCGCTCTCCTGAAAAGCATCCCCGCGCCCACCGGGGGCGAAATTGACGAAGCCATGGCGGGCAATCTCTGCCGCTGCGGCACCTACCTCCGCATTCGCGCGGCGATCAAGGATGCTGCTGCCGCACAGTCGAAGGGAGGCGCCCAATGAATTCGCCCGGACTTTCCCGGCGTAATTTCCTCCGCGTCTCCGCGCTCGCGGGCGGCGGTTTCGCGCTCGGATTCTATTTCAAATCCTCTCCGGAAGCCTTCGCCCTTGCACCGGATAACCTCCTCGACAACACCGCCCGCGCCTTCACGCCCAATCCTTTCATCAAGATCACTCCGGACAATATCGTCACGCTCGTGGCCAAAAATCCCGATGTCGGCCAGGGCGTGAAAACCTCCCTCCCGATGATCCTCGCCGAGGAACTCGGTGCGGATTTCTCCAAGGTGCACATCGAGTACGGTGCGCTCGATCCCCAACTCGGCCCGCAATTCGCCGGCGGGAGCATGTCCACTCCGATGAATTATCATTTGCTCCGCAAGGCCGGGGCCGTTGCCCGCACCCTGCTGATCAGGGCTGCCGCGGAGACTTGGGCTGTTCCCGTCAGCGAATGCAGTGCCGCCAACAGTTGCGTTACTCATCTCCCGACCGGGCGCATTTTCACCTTCGGCGAACTCGCGACCAAGGCCGCCAAATTGCCTCTGCCAGACGAGAACTCGGTCGAATTCAAGCGGCCCGAGGAAAACAAACTCATCGGCAACCGGGTCGGAGGCGTGGACAATCCCGCTATCGTGACCGGCAAGCCACTTTTCGGCCTCGACCAAATTGTCCCTGGCATGGTCTACGCCGTCTATGTGAAATGCCCGGTCTTCGGCGGCAAACCCGTGTCCGCCAATCTCGCCGAGATCAAACAGCTTCCTGGCGTACACGATGCCTTTATGGTGGACGGCACGGAAAATTACCACGGCTTGATGCCTGGTGTCGCCATTGTCGCTGATTCGACCTGGACAACCTTCAAAGCCCGCCGCGCCCTCAACGTAATTTGGAACGAGGGCGCAGGCACCGCCCACAACAGTGACAGTTACGCGGCAGCCGCGGCCCAACTCGGCACTACGAGTGGCAAAGTGTTGAAGAATGACGGCGACACCGCGGCCGCGCTGGCTGGTGCGACCAAAGTAGTCGAAGCGAACTACGCTTATCCCTACCTTCATCACGCCACGCTCGAGCCGATGAACGCCATCGCCATCCCCACCGCGGGCGGCGGCATGGATATCGTGGCTCCAACCCAGACTCCCGGCGACGCCCAGGAAATCACAGCAACAGTACTCAAACTGCCGAAAGACCAAGTGAAGGTGCGTTTCACCCGCATCGGCGGCGGCTTTGGCCGGCGACTCTCGAACGATTATGTCGCGGAAGTAGCCGTCATCGCGCAGCGCATCGGCAAACCGGTCAAACTGACCTGGACCCGCGAGGATGACACCCAGCACGGCCACTACCGTTCCGCCGGCTGGCATTTTCTCAAGGGAGGCGTGGACGCAGCTGGCAATGTCGTTGCCTGGCAAAATCATTTCGTCACAATCGGGCTCAATAGCTCCGAGAAGGCCGGCCGCGCTGCGGAAATGAGCAAGGTCGAGTTTCCCGGACGCTTCGTGCCAAACTTCCGCCTCGAAGAATCCATCGTCAACACGAACGTGCCCACGAGCTGGATGCGTGCGCCGGGCAGCAACGCCCTCGCCTTCGTTTTCCAAAGTTTCGTCGACGAGCTGGCCCATGCAGCCGGCAAGGACCCGCTCGAGTTCCGCCTCAATCTCCTTGGCGAAGACCGGAAAATCCCCGGCGACGGCCAGCGCGATCCCGTATACAATACCGGCCGCATGAAAGGCGTGCTCAAACTCGCGGCTGAAAAGGCCGGCTGGGGCCGCACGCTTCCCCGCGGTTCGGGACTGGGCATCGCTTTCCATTTCAGTCACCAGGGATATGTCGCCGAAGTCGTCGAGGTCAGTGTGACGCGCGAAGGCGTACTCACGGTTCCCCGCGTTGTGGCCGCGGTTGATGTCGGCCCGATCATCAATTTGAGCGGCGCCGAAAATCAAGTGCAGGGCTCGATCATCGACGGGCTCAGTGCAGCCTGGTTGCAGGAAATCACTCTCGCCGGTGGGCGCGTGGCACAATCCAATTTCAACGACTATCCCCTGCTGCGAATCAACGCCGCTCCAGCAAAGGTCGAGGTCCACTTCATCAAGAGCGACAACCCGCCCACCGGTCTCGGCGAACCCGCCTTGCCTCCACTCCCGCCCGCGCTTTGCAACGCCATCTTTGCCGCCACAGGGCATCGCGTCCGGCAACTTCCCATTTTGAAAACCGATCTCCAGTGGACGTAAGAATCGTCCGGCGGGAAAGTTGTTTTCCTAATATGGGCTTTCTGCCTGATGAGCTGGAGGAAATCGCCCCCACATCAATTCGTTGCCCGCTCCTTGAATTTCCGCATATCGATCACGAGGTCATAGTTCTTAGGCTCGGGGGCCTCCCGGCCAAGTGTAAATACGCAGTTGGTCCCTTTCGGCAGTTTGGCGTGGAACCGTTCGTGCAACGCCGCTAGAAACATCTCCTTTGAAACCCACTCGGAATCACTGGAAATGGCTCCAAACTCGTCGGCAAAAATCCGCACGCTGGCCCGGTCCTCACGGGTTGGCGTGATGATATAGACCCGGTTCGTCTTGGGGAAATCAGCGCGCATCACCACCGCACGGATCGTTTCCCATTCATAACTTTGCGGCCGGGCAATTAACGATGCCGAATTCAAGCGGGCGGTTATCATCGCCAACAATCCAATTGAGATCAGTCCTCCGTGATAATACACGGGCCTGATTTTCCCAGCGGCCAGCAGACTGCGCAGGGCAAACACCAGCAATACCAGCACCAGACCGGACAGAGCCCAAAGAGTGCGATAGCCCAGAGCCCGCTCGGCTGCGGCCAGACTGACAAAATGAGCCAGAAAAGGCAGAGCCACGATGCAGAGGAACAATCTGCGCTTGGCACTCCCTCCGACCCGCCCGATTTCACTCCGGCACCCCCAGCCGATCAAGCCGGCAACGAGGACCACGGCAGTCCAGAAAATGACCGCTCCGGTATCGTAATCATCACGCAGCGCATACAGCGCGAGCGCGTTAGGCAGAGGATTGCTGAAAAACCAACCGAGCTTGGTGAACGGATTCGACTCAAGCTGCATGCGGGCCGAGGGATGAAATATCCCGTTGGCGAACAGGGCGCCGACCAAAAGGTACGCGGACATTAAACCAGCAAACAGCGCGGAAAAATGAATCACGCCCCAGCGCAGATCACTGGAGGATCCGCGGACGACTCGGACCAGGAGCACCGCCGCCATCGGCACCACGGCAAAGAGTGCATTGGATTGATAAATCACTGCCGCGAGCGCGTAGATCAACGCGCCACCGACAAATGCAATCACCCGCTTTAATCCGCCACGCTCCAGCTCCGTTTCAATGGCCGAAAAGCCCGCCAAGGCCAGGAGCAGCGCGACCGCGTGAGGCCAGGAGATCGCCCAGCCTGTGATGACTTGGCCGCTGGGCAAGAATACGACGCCCAAACCGATTACGGCCGACTCGACTTCCGTCCAACCCGAGTGGTAAAGCTGCCGCCAAAATGCGAGTCCAAGGATGGTCAAAAGCGCCACTGTGGCAAAACGAAGCATCCACAAATGCCCGACTTCGTCCAGATTCACCAACGAAGTTTCGAGCAGTGCTCCATAAAGCGGGCGCCCATGCGATGCCGTGAATTTGACCAGCTTGCCCGGCTCCTCGCGCGCCTCCCGCGCATTCGAATAATCGTCCCGAAAACCGTAATCGGTAAAGGTGCTCTCCCAATAAACCAAAATCGGGGCCAATAGCAGAATGAAAAAACAAATGCGGGTACGGATCATCAGAGAGTCATTTCTTGTTGTGACGCTTTTGGCTGAATCCCAAGGAAGCGTCCATAACGTTCGAGCCAGTCGTCAATTTTTACGATGTAATAGTCAACTGCATAGGGCGCATTCACGGGGTCGTAGTGCGCCAGCGGGCGCGCCCGCTGCCAATCCGAGGTCTGCCCCTTGGCTTTGGGACCGATATAATAGCTGACGCGCTCTCCCATGCGCGGGCGTGGAGTCATCTGCAACGCCACCTCGGCGGCGGCGCGTCGCGGCTTGCCTCCGCCCGCCACCCACTGCTCATAGGCTGCGGGGTTTTGGCTGAGCGTCTCGGACTTCGCGAGATCGGCCACGGGCTGCTGCCGGCTCGTGATCATGGTGCGAAGATGCTCGATCTCCACAAGCGGCGAATCAGTTACAGTCCCGAGCAGGTAGGCGATTAGCTGGTCGCTGAATCGTTTGAGAAATGGCTCAATCCCGCGGGAACGCAAGGCCGAGCCGCGCAATGTGACTTCCCCGTTGGCTGCCAACGCGTAGTTCTTGGCCTTGTAACAGAACATCGCGTCGTAAGTGCCATCGTGCTCCAACTCGATGCCAGGCGGCAAAATCGCGCCCACTTTCGCCAGCAAATCCGCGGGTTGAAGAAAATATTCCTCGGTCGAAAGGTAGATCCCATCCGTGTCCGCCTCGAGAATCTTGCAACCGTGCCGCTGAAACTCCGCGATCAACATCTGCAGCAATTCACGGCCGCGCCGCGTCACCTCCGCCGCCAGTTCACCATCGCCAAAGCGCGCGCCGGAAAACCCCAGGTAGCCGTAAAAAGAGTTGATCAATATCTTGAAGTTGATCTGGCGCGCCTGGGCTTCGCTTCGCTCGGCGACCGTGGGCGCGGTCCTGGCAAGCTGTTTGTATTTCAAACGGTATTCGCGCAGCTGCCTCAGCAACGGCACGAATACCCCCAGGCGGTCACTCTTCGGATTGCGATTCATCTGCAGCAACAGACTCGGGTAGAGCGAGGCGACGTCGAAGTGCAGTACCCGCTTGAACACGCCTTCCTGAAAACTCCGCGCGTATCCGCCCTCAAAAGCCGCGATCTCCACCGGCGCCGGGCAGCTGGCCCGCGCGTGGTAATATTCCTCGAGAAAAAGCAGGTCCACTTTGCCCGCGGTTCCACGCAGCGCCGCCTCCTGCAACTGGATTGGGAAAACCCTCACCTGCTCAAAATAGGGGGGTAACAGAACTTCCGCGAGTCCCTTGGTTTCGCGGAGATCATCCGCGAGATAAGCCAGAAATTCCGCCCGATTCTCCCGGAACGCCTGCTGGATTTGCGCTCCATCAAGGTACGTCCGGCCTTCCCCGGATTCAGGCGTAACCCCGAAATACACCGCGGCATCCTTTAATCCGTATGCGGTCATTTCCCGGGCGGTGATATCGTACAACTGCACCAGCAAATACGTATCGATGACGGCCCGTCCGGGTAGATCACAGCGGGTAAAATCGATCCAGCGTTCCGCCACCTTCATCCGGCTGTTCCGAAATTCCGCCGTCTGTCCAAAGCGGCCCCACGCACACGGCACCTTGAATCGCCGGCTGCGCTGGCGCAGGTAATCCAGGTCGAACTTGAAGATATTGTGCCCCTCAATCACGTCGGGATCGAATTCGCGCAACGTCTCGTTGAAGGCGATTAGCAACCGCTTTTCGCCAGCGTCGCTCTCGTCGTCCAAGGTCAGCAACCGCCGCCGTTCGCCACACAACAGTCCGATGGCCAGCACGCGATCACCTTCCCTGCGCGCATCGCTGAAAGCCCCCGGCTCGGCCGAATCGGTTTCAATGTCGAGCTGGCAGCGCCGCAATTCACCAAACGGGAGGTCGGCAAACAATCGTGCGCGACGCTGAAGCAGCCACTGGCTCTCGTAGGGCTTGAGGACATCAACCGGCGGACCGTCACGGACATCTTTCAAAAAACGCCCGAAGGCGTCCAGTGAATCGGCGTGCGCCAGCCAGTTGAAAGCGCCCTCTCCCTTCAGGCGTTCCAACCGAACGCCTTCATAATTGACGTCGGCGCCCACCCAGGCGAACGGTTGGAATTCCTCCACCTGTTCCTGACGGCCTCCTTCAGGCGTGTTATGGCAAACGTGCGCCTTTCCGGCATCGTCAATCCAAAGGCCGCAGAGAGTCGCACCAGTCACGCTGATCAGGGGAAGCGTCGCGAAAAATTCAGCCGGAGATCAGCGCTGAATGCGGCGTCAGGATGGCGCGTTCCGCTCGGCATGATACGGAGCAACGACCTCAGAACGGACGGAAATACACCATGTACACCGCCGTCAAAATCAACAGCAGCGTGATCAAACTCAGCAAGCCCCGCCACTGGGCGCGGCGATAGACAATGCCTGCCACCGACGAGATCCCGAGCCAACAGACTATTTTCACGATCACCCAGCCCGTCGAGTACGGGATCTTGAGCAGATGAAGCATCCCGAAACCGCTGATGAAAACGAACAGGCTGGCGATGCCGGTGATCATCATCGTCCGCTTGCGGTTCGCAGGATCAGGATTGCCGAAAGCCATGAACGTGTGCGCCGTCAGCACGAACAGCGAAAAGAGATGCAGCAGATGATAGTAAGGCAGTCTGTCCATGAATGGTGGGGTTGGAGAAAAGAGTGACACCCCATTTGTGTCGTATGCCCCGGGGCTCATGTCCTTTTTAAGTTAAAGGTGGGCA
>JANYDX010000063.1 GCA_025363395.1 Verrucomicrobiota bacterium | reverse complement strand
CCAACCCATGCCCTCCAAGCCACCGACTTGCTGGTGCGCGACGCCAACCTTGGCCTCGTTTGTCTCGATCTGCGCTATGCCAGAGTTTCTGATCTGCGTCGAATCCCCGCTTCGCAGTGGTATCGCCTCCAGCGCGCAGCGGAACCCGCCGACCTGGCATTGCTGATATTGACACCACTCACGTGCGTTGCCAGCGCCGAGGCACGATTCTCCCTCGATCACCGTCCTTCCCTTGCGGAGTTGGATGAAGAGCGCCCTGCCCTTGCCTTGCGATGCCAGGCCACACTTCATCGGCAGCGTCGGGGGATGGCCACCGCCGGCTGATTCCAAGTCATGTTTACCGTGCTTCACGTGGCTGACTTCGCGTTGCAAGCGGTGCTCCGCACCGAACCGGCGCTGGCCGGCCGGCCCACGGCATTATTTGACGACACGCGTCACAAGTCTCTCGTGCGGGCCGTAAATCTGGCTGCCCGGCGCGCCGGTGTGATGCTGGACATGAATGCGCCCCAAGCGGTCGCTCGCTGTCCCGGATTGGCAATTTGCACGCCCCATGCCGCCGCGGAAGCTGAAGCTCAAGCCGCATTGCATGCCGTGGGTTTCACCCTCTCGCCTTCAATTGAAGCCACCGCCCCGGGCATTTGCACCATTGATCTGCACGGGTCGAAAGAAGCTGATTTGTGGGCAAAGCTCGAAGCGTCGGTCAAACAGTTGAACGCTTTAAGTCTGCCCGCCAGCGCGGGCCTGGCGCGCACCCCGCTGCTTGCACTCTATGCGGCTCGTTCCACCAATCACATCAAGTGGGTGCAGGATGAAAATCAATTTCTCGCGCCCCTTCCCATGGAAACCTCGGACGCATCCCCCGCTTTATTGGGTATTTTGCACAACTGGGGTTTGTCCACTTTTGGCGATCTGACTGCGCTGCCCCGCGATGCCATCATCCGCCGATTTGGCGCCGAAGGTCTCGCGCTCTGGAATCGGGCGAGTGGCGGTGCGCCGCGTCCACTCACTCCAGTAGTCCTTCCCCAAACATTTACGGCCGTGATGGAGTTTGAACATGCTTTGGAAACACTCGAGTCGCTCCTTTTTATTCTGAACCGCCTGCTGGACCGACTGGTTTTCGAATTAATCACCGCCCATTATGCGGCTGCCGAAATCCATCTGATTATCACCTTGGAAAACACCCAGACCCTGGTGCTGGATTTTCATCTTCCGGAGCCCACCAGCCGGAATAAAATCCTCCTTCGCACCATGCACACGCGGCTCGAATCGATCCAAACCGAATCTGCCATCACTGCCGTTTTTGTGGAGCTCACGCCCGTCCGTCCACTCGTGCGGCAACAAAGCATCTTCGAAACCGGGCTGCGCGATCCCCACGGCTTTGCTGAAACGCTTGCCCGGCTCTCGGCCTTGGTCGGAGCCGGAAACGTGGGCACACCCCGGCGCGAAAACACTCATCGTCCCGATGCGATCAAACTTATGCCGCCGCCCGCGGTCATCCCGCCGCCGGCGCCGGCCGCGCCTCACGTCTCCCTTGGTCCGCCCTTGCGACGTTTTCGTCCCCCATTGCCCGCGAGACTCGAATTCACCGAGGGGCGGCCCAGTTACCTCTGGACGGAACCGATCAGCGGGCAAATTCTGGTGTGTTCCAAAGGCTGCCGGAGCAGCGGCGAATGGTGGCAAAAAGATCTGACCTGGTGCCGCACGGAGTGGGACATCGAACTTGCCGAGGGTGGCCTCTACCGTCTGCTCCTCCTCCTCGACGCCTGGTACCTCGAAGGAGAGTACGACTGATCATGAGTGACTATGTCGAACTTCATGCCCGCAGTGCTTTCAGCTTTTTGCGGGGAGCCTCCAGTCCAGAGGATTTGGGCCGAACGGCCTTCGAGTTAGAATTGCCCGCGCTGGCTTTGCTGGACCGCGACGGCGTCTATAGCGCGCCGCGACTCTATGGGCAGACCCGGGCAACCGGCGTGCGCGCTTTGGTCGGGGCGGAAATAACCATGGAAGACGGCAGTGTCGTGCCACTGCTCGCGGCCAACCGCACCGGTTAACAAAATCTTTGCCAGCTG
>JANYDX010000058.1 GCA_025363395.1 Verrucomicrobiota bacterium | reverse complement strand
GGCGGGGACGGTAGTCTTGGCCACCTGGTTCGGCTGGACGCTGAGTGTCTATGGCCCTCATGGCACGTTTCTCACCAATTCAAGTGCCACCGACCAAGCCCCCAGTGCCGTCGCACAACTGCAGGTCATGGGCCTCAATCTCCGCGACACCCTCGTGCCTCATTTCCTACGGACCATGGATTTCCAAATGCTTGCTCAAAGCAGTCCCGCCGGCTGGTGGCATGACTGGTTTTTCCAGCTCTACCAAATCAATTTCTTTTTCATTTTTGGCAGCCTGGCCTGGATCATAATCCTTGTCGTACTCGCCGGGAAATGGCGCACCTCACCCAAAAAATGGCGCACCTTCTGGCTGGTTTTCATCGGAGGCAATGTAGTTCTGGGTGTCGCCGTGCACGGGGCGCGCGATGTGTGGGGCCTCGCTCATATCTGCCTGCAACCGCTGGTTCTCGTCGGACTAGCCTGTCTGGCGGCAGCCTGGCCAAAATTGGCCAGGCCATGGCAACTGCTATTGGTGACCGGAGCGGCCATGGATTTCCTGCTGGGCCTCGTGCTTCATTTCGGAGTGGAAAACAATGCCTTCGATCGCTGGCTGTTTCCGGAGCGAACTTTATGGGAAACCATGGCCAGCTATTCGTCACCCGCGCAGCTTAACTTTTACGCCAAGGAGGACAATCACTGGCGCTTCGTCGGAGACCTCGTCGCCGTGCGGCCGGAGTTCATCATGGTGCTGCTGGCATTATTATTTTTGCTGGCGACAGCCCGCGCCGGTCGCCGTGAAAGCCGGCCATGATCTTCTCCCGGGAATCCTGCGCCCCGTCTGATGCAGTGACTGGAGGAAAGGCAAGTCCTGCTTGCTCCTCCTGGCCGTCTGCGGCTAACTCCCGCAGGGAATAAGCACTCCCGCCCTCCAGATAATTGTCCAGTCATGTTAATGTCATTCCTCCTTTGCCTGTTAGTTTTCATTGGTGTTACTTTCGGACTCGGCTCGTCAATCGCGATGAGGCTGTCGCTCGATCAGCCGGAAAAGATTCTCGCCAGCGCGGTCCTCTCAATTACCGGCGTGTTTCTTTTCGCTTGGCTGGTTTATGTCTGTGCCTTGCCACCCGCGCTACTTTGGCTGCTACCCGCTCTCGCCGCGACATCCATTTGGCGCCACCGTCGCTCGCTCGCCGCCACCTTGGGCGAGGCCGACAGCCGCACACTCATCAAAGCCCAGCTGATCATCATGGCGTGGAGCGCCGGGTGGCTTGCGCTCGTCCAAAGTTACTCGGGCGGGGGCTGGATCGTCGATTGGTTCAATCACATGCAACGCACGTGGTTCTTCCTCGACCACGGTCCCCGGGATATTCTGTTCAGTGGATTTGACCCCCTGACGTCGCGACCGCCGCTGGCCAACGTGGTGAACGGGGCTTTTCTTGAAGCGACCCAAAGGGATTTCGCCCACTACCAATTTTTTAGCACGCTCCTCGGGAGCCTCGTCTTCCTGCCCGCCGGACTGCTCGCCCGCCGCTGGGGCGGGAGCCGCGCCATCGGGGTTCTGACCTTGTTGTTCATGGTCAATCCGATGTTTGCCGAAAACGTCACTTTTGCGTGGACCAAGCTGCCCGCCGCGTTTTTCACGCTTGCCGCCCTGTATTTTTTTCTCCGGGCCCACGATAAGGACGCCTCGCCCGCCAGCGCCGTGCTATTCGCCACCAGCCTCGCGGCCGGATGCCTGACCCATTATTCCACCGGCCCCTACGCGGTGGTGCTGGGGGCAGCCTGGCTGGTTTTGGGCTGGAGCCGACGCAAAGAGCTGGCGTGGTGGCGCACCACCAACCTCGCGGCCGTGAGTGGAGCCATGATCCTGGCGATTTGGTTCGGCTGGATTTTTGCGGTCTATGGATTGCGTGGAAGTTTGCTGACCAATTCGAGCATCACTGACCGGGCTTCCGATGCGATCACGCAGCTGCAGGTCGCGACACTAAACCTCCGCGATACGCTGGTGCCACATTTCCTCCGGCAGCTCGATTTTACCACCCTAAGCCAAACGAGTTCAGCCGGGTGGTGGCGCGATTGGTTTTTCAATCTCTATCAGGTGAACTTCTTCCTGGCCTTCGGCAGCGTTGCATGGGCGGTGATCATGATCCTGCTGATACGTCACGGTCGGAGCAGTTCGTTGCGCGAGAGGTCATTTTGGGCCTCTTTCATCGGTGGCAATGTGTTGCTGGGCGTGGCGGTGGTTGGCGGGCGGGATACCTGGGGGCTCGCGCACATCTGCCTGCAACCACTCGTGCTCCTCGGTCTGGCGTTCCTGGCCGGCCAGTGGGAAAAGCTCGGACCAGTGTGGCGGTTAGCCTTGATCGCAGGTGCGACGGTGGATTTTGCCCTGGGCATAATATTGCAGTTTGGGATGGAAGCCAACGCGCTTGATCGCTGGGCTGTTCTCCACCGGCCCGCCCTTGCCGTCGTGGCCGAATATTCCCGTTCCGCCCAAATGAACCTATACGTAAAAGAAAAAAATCACTGGATCTTTGTGGGAGATATTTTTAAGGGCCACGGAACGGCAGTCATTGGTTTGCTCGCCGGATTGTTTTTTTTGGCCCTTCTCCAGCTCAATCCCGCTCCGACCCCAACCCCTTCGAAAACAAAGAAAGCGTGATCCGGTCTGACACAATTTCTCCGCGCATTATTTTTCTGGCATTGCTGGGAGCCGCCGCGGCCAGCCTGCTTTGTCTCTGGGTCGCGTGGTGTGAATTCCCCGTCTATTCATGGAACGAAGCCCGCCTGGCGCCGGCATTCGCCCTGCGCCACGGGCTCAATCCTTACCCGCCGCTCGGAGGCGGCCCGTTATCCACCTGGATTTACGGACCGGTCGGCATTCTCGTCAATCTACCGGCGACCTTCGCCGCCTCGACGGCGGACGCATTGCATTTCGCGAGCCTGATTAACTTTGCCGTTTTGATTCTTCCCCTCGCTTTCATTTTTCTCCGTGCGAAGGATCTTCGACTTGGCGGACCGACGGTGCGGTGGTGGGCGCTGGCCCTGGCAGTGTTGCTGATCCCCCGGCCCAATCTTGTGCTGCAGGTGGCCGATCACGCGGCCATCGCCTTTGGTCTGCTCTCCTGCTGGTGGCTCGCGCGGGATTCGCAACCCACCACGGCACAGCTGGCGATAGCGGCGGTATTCTGCGTGTCCGCCGTTTGGTCCAAGCAAATCGCCGTTTTTCTCGTCGCGGCCCAATTCGCCCACCTGTTCCTGAGGGCCGGACGTTCCGCGGCGGTAAAATATTTTTTATGGTTGGCGCTGTTCGGTCTGATCTCCGCAGTTCTGGCGGTGTGGGCCTTTGGCTGGGAAAACCTGTGGCTCAATCTCGTGGTGATTCCCGGTCGCTTGCCTTGGGCCGACGACCTCGCAGCGCGATTAATTATGCGGCCTTGGGCGCTGGTCGCACAAATCGGCCTGCCGTCCGCCGGACTGATCGTCCTCTGGATCGGAAAGCTCTGGCCCAAGGGTGAAACGGAAAGCGGCCGCTTTTTTCAGCTCACCGTTTTGGCCTATGTCGCAATGCTGCCAGTGGGCATGGCGGCGTTTCTTAAAATCGGCGGCGACACCAATCTGTTCCACTCCTGGGATTATCTGCTCCCGGGCGCCCTGCTTGCCTGGCTCGCCGCGGAGAAACTGACTCTCCGTTCTCAATTACGCATGCTCGGCGTGACCGTCTTGGCGATCGCTCTCCGTCGGACGGACGTGATTTCATTTCCCTCCAAGCCGTTCACGAGCCATCTCGATGCCGCCACAAAGCTCGTCACCGCCTACCCCCACGCCGTCTGGTTTCCGCGAAATCCGATCATCACCTATTACGCAGATGGTGAACTCTGGCACAGCGAGGACGGCGTCCAGACGCGCTTTCTCGCCGATTACGGGTTGCGCGTAGCTGATTTCCGGCGCCATCTCCCACGCAACCTTCAGGCGGTCGCCTACCCCTCCGTGGTGGAATTCCCCTTCGCCATGCCGCTTCTGTCCGAATTCAACCAGTCGACCAAACTTCCGTTTTGGACCCTTCACACCCGCGCGGCACGACCCCCGGGTAAACCGTAGGAATGGCATTGCCTGTACCGCGCCCGGCAACTTTGCTTTCTCCCGTGCGCTCCCCCGGCATTTCCATCGTCATTCCGATTTTCAACGAAGAAGCCGTGCTGCCGGAATTGTTGCAGCGCCTGGGGGCAGTCTTTGATCGTCAGCCCGAAATTGCGTGGACCGCTCTTCTCGTCAATGACGGGAGTCGGGACCGCTCGGCGGAGTTGATCAGGGAACATGCGGCGCGCGATTCCCGTTTCGCCCTGATCGAGTTCAGTCGCAACTTCGGCTTTCAAGCGGCGCTGGCCGCGGGATTGGCGCACGCCCCGGGTGAGGCGATCGTGACGATGGATGCCGACCTCCAGGATCCGCCCGAACTAATCCCCGAACTCGTCGCCAAGTGGCGCAGCGGGGCCGAGATCGTCCGCGCCGTGCGGCGGTCGCGGCAGGAAAGCGGTCCCCGCCGCTTCGGCATGGATCTTTTTCACCGCCTGTTCGGACGGATTGCCGATTTTCCCATCGAAGCCAACACCGGAACCTTTGGTCTGATGAGCCGCAGCGCCGTCAACGCGATCAACCGCCTGCCGGAGCGGAACCGCTTCTTCCCCGGCTTGCGGTCGTGGGTGGGATTCACAACGGCCGAGGTGATTTATGACCGCAAAGAACGGGCGGCGGGTGAACCCCAGCAGACCTTGGGCCGGTTGATTCGGTACGCGCTGGATGGTATTTTCAGTTTCTCCTACCTGCCTCTGCGGCTGCTTACCTACACGGGAGGAGCCGTCAGCACCGTCGGTTTCGCCCTCGGCTGCTTTTTTATTATCCGCCGGCTGCTCGGCATCGAGGTGGCCCAGACCGGATTCACCACCTTGGTCACTCTGGTCCTTTTTCTGGGCGGCGTGCAACTGATCGGCATCGGGATTTTGGGCGAATACCTTGCCCGGGTTTATGATGAGGTGAAGCAACGTCCCGCCTACCTCATCAAACGCACCACCGGTCTTGGCTAGGCGGCTCAGCATTCTCTCGCTGCTGCTCGTCACCGCCCTGATGGCGGTCACGGGGTACTGGCTGCTTTTCACGGCGTTCATGTCCCATGACGACGAAGGCTATGTCCTCGTCTCCCTGAAAAATTACTCAGCGCACGGCGGCCTCTACGCCCAGGTCTACAGCCAGTACGGTCCTTTTTTTTATCTTCTCCATGACTTCGGACACCGTCTGCTGAACTACGGTTTCACGAACACCAACGGTCGCTACATTACTTTGTGCTGCTGGATTGGAGCCGCGCTGGCCTGTGCTCATCTCGTGTGGCGGCATACCCGGTCCCTCACCCTGACGACATTCACGCTTTGCCTGACGTTTTTTTATCTCTGGCTCATGGTGAGCGAACCAATCCATCCCGGCGGGCTGATTGCCCTCATCGCGGCTGCGGGAGCTTGGTGGGGTGCGCGGCAAATCGAGCGGCGCGACATGCCCTCGCTGGCGGGGGCAGCCGCACTGGCCGGTACCACCCTGCTGCTGATCAAGATCAATGTCGGTGGATTTTTTCTCGCCGCGGCCGGCACTTGGTTTGCCATTCAGCTTCGCGATATCCGCCAAGGGGGCCGGATCAGCGCTCTCCTGACCGCCCTGCTGGTACTGTTGCCATTGGGACTTATGTGGACCGAGATTGGTGAACCTTGGGCCCGGCTGTTTGCAACCCTGTCCGCCATTGCGAACCTAACCATGCTCGCCGCCGCGTGGAATCAGCGCCAGCCCATGACCGACTGGAGCAATGCCAGGTGGGGGGGCGGGATCGGACTGGTGTTTGGTGCGTTCGCTATTCTCGCCGTCTGCCTGCGCGGTACCAGCCTGGCGCAAATGGGTGAAGGCATTCTCGTCGGCCCGTTACGTCACCCCGGGGTCTATCATTATCCTCCCGATTGGAAGCCCGGCGCGGGCTTGATCGGCGGATTTTCCCTTCTGCTCGCCATCGTGTTTTGGAACGTTCAGTCAGTGCGACTCAGCTGTCTGCTGGTCGCAATCCGACTCCTGCTGGTCGCGGAATTCAGTCTGGCCTCACTCGATTGGCTGCCCTTTACCAGTCACAGCTCGGTCATGTCTTACGCCGTGCCGCTCGCCTGGGTCTTTGTGCTACGGCTCGCGCCGGACGAAAAGAAGTTACATCCCCCCGTCGCGCCCTGGGTGGGCCTGCTGCTCGTCCTGCAATACCTCCACGCCTATCCTGTCGCGGGCAGCCAGATTGCCTGGGGCACATTTTTGATCGTCCCGTTAATGGCTCTGGGGCTGCACGACACCCAGCGGTTCCTTCTGCGGCATAAACCTTCCGTAACGGCAACCGTCGTGGGAACGTTCTGCTGTGTGGTGGGGATCCTCTCAGTCGGCCGGCTCGGCGTGGTGGGCTGGCATCGCTACACGGAAAGCCGGCCCCTCCGGCTTTCCGGCGCGGAAGACATCCGCGTTCCAGAACAATTCGCCAGTACCCTCCGCGTCCTCAGCCTGAACGCAACGGTTCACGGCGACATGCTTTTTTCCCTGCCCGGAATGTATAGTTTCAACGATTGGACCCAGCTGCCGACCCCCACCTACGCAAATACCACGCATTGGTTCTCACTGCTAAACCGGGGCGAACAGGACGCTATCGCCGCCGCGCTCAGCCAGAGCAAACGCCCCGTGTTGATCGTCCACCAGGGCCTGATCGAGTTCCTCACCGACAGCCATTTCGTCGTGGGCGGTCCGTTGAACGATTACCTGCATGAAAATTTCGCGAGGGTTTTTAAACTCGGAAGATATGAATTTCTGGTCCGGCGCGGCCGCAACGTCGTCGCCTTGGCAACGGCCGAACTGTTGCAGCTCAAATCGCCGGAACCTGGAATGGCACCCTACCGGCTTGAACTCGTGGTGGCCATTCCGCCGGGACACCAGGTGGCCAGTATCGAATTAGTCTCGCTGGAGTTTGAAACAAACTCCCAGCTGGTGCAGCGCTGGGACAAATCGAGCGGACCGCTGTTCAGCACCGCGATCAATCTGCAAGGCTCAGCCTTGGCCGCCGAACACGTCTCCGCTTGGGAGACTTCACTGCCGGCGCTGGTGCGGCTGGATCTGCCCCTAACCGCACCCGTTAATTTCGTGCGACGCTACAGCATCGTTTATCTGCGGGACAGCGACGGCTCCGTCACCGCCGAGGCTAGATTCACGGAGTGACCCGCTTGCGCGCGACAAGCAGCAGGCTCACGCCAAACGGAAACGGCATCCGCCAAAAAGCCGGTCGCACAAAAAGCCAGCGCAGGATCGCGTTCACCGAAGGCGCCGGCAATTTGTCCTCCGAACGGGCTTCACCCTCGGGCCGCGGAAACCATTTCCGCCATTTGCGTACCAGCCACACGGCCGGGTAAACGGCGACATTCGTGTAGTTCACGTGGACCAGCTCCCATTCCTTCTCCGGAAAAATCTTCGTGAGTTGAGCCCGCGAATAGCGTCGATAATGATGCAGCGCCACATCCCAATCACTCCACAACGCCATGCTCGCCGGCACTGTCACCAACGCCACCCCGCCAGGTTTAAGCAGCCGGTGAAAACCCGCCACCACCGCCTCGTCGTCCGGCGTGTGTTCCAGCACATCCAGCGCCGTCACATAATCGAGGGAACCGTCAGGCAAGGGCACGCGATCACCCGCCAGACTGAGAATCTGAGCGGCCTGAAAGCGGGTCCGCAGCAACTTGAGCGCCTCTTCGTGATCGTCCAGTACCATGACGCGACAGTGCGCTTCCATTTCCTTGGCAAAACGACCCGTGCCCGCTCCGCAATCTAACAAGAGATCCCCGGCTTGCGGCGGCCGAACCCGCAAAAGCCACCCGCGGCAAAAGTCGCGCTTGCCGGCGTAATACCAGTGCGCTCCCTCCATTTGCTCCATGTTGGCGTATTCTTCAGCGTTCATGCGACGTGCAGGCGGAGATTGTGCGCCGGACCAGAACCTGTCCATACTCCTTATGACCTTCCGCCATTTGAATCCCACCACGAAGTCGTCGCCTCCGCCCCGTCCGCACGCCTGGCCCCGCCTCGCCGTCGGATTCGCCCTGCTGCTCGCACTGGGCCACGCCTGGCTCGCCGTCCATGCCATGCGGGAAAAATCGACGACGTCGGATGAGCTGGGGCACGTGACGGGCGGTTACACGTTCAACCACTGGCACGACTACCGGCTGCAACCGGAGAACGGCAATCTCCCTCAGCGATGGCAGGCACTGCCCACCAATCTTCTCGGAGCACACTACCCCCCTCTGACTGAGGAAGCGTGGCAGAAATCGGACGTGTGGTTCATGGGCCATCTTTTTTTCTACCGCAGCGGCAACAACCCTGAAGCCATGCTGCACCACGCCCGCGCCATGAATTCGGTGTTCGGGGCGGCAACTGCGCTCCTGGTTTTTTTCTGGTCGCGGCAGCTGTGGGGCACACTGGGTGGACTGACCTCCCTCCTCTTTTGCGTCCTGTGCCCGACCATGCTCGCCCACAGCGGCCTGGCGACATCGGACATGTGCATGACTTTTTTCTTTCTGGCCGCGATGGCTGCTTACTGGCGGCATCTGCATGACCCTCGGATTTCAACGCTCTTGCTTAGTGCCACTGTATTCGGCCTCGCCTGCGTTGCGAAATACACCGCCGTGGAAATTCCGATGATGGCTGCAATCCTCATTATCGTCCGCCTCTGTCGCCACGACCCGATGCGTTTTGGTCATCGCACCTTTGACACACTCCCGGGAAAAATGGCTGTGATCACCGCTTCCGCGGTGGTTCATGGCATCGCGGCCGTCGCTGTCATCTGGGTGTTTTTCGGTTTTCGCTACAGTGCCATGAATCCAGCCCTCCCGCCCGGCCAGTTGTCGTTTCCCTGGGCGCAGATGTTGTCGTTCGGCGGCTGGAAAGCCCAGCTGATCGAGCTCTGCCGGAGCTGGCACCTCCTGCCCGAAGGTTACCTTTATGGGTTCGCCTTTGTGCTCAAACACGCCGAAGCCCGGGGCGCCTTTCTTGATGGTGACTACAGCATTTATGGCTGGGTGAGTTTTTTCCCAAAAACATTTCTCTACAAGACTCCTCTCTCCCTCATCACCGCGCTGACCCTTGGCGCCGGATTCCTCGCCCTGCACTGGCGCAAAATGCCCGGCGCGAAAAAATCTGCCTGGCTGTACCGGGTTGCCCCACTGCTGGCCTTGTTCGGGGTCTATTGGATAATTTCCCTGGCCAGCCACTTAAACATCGGGCACCGGCACATTCTGCCCACTTATCCCGTGCTGTATATTTTCACCGGCATACTTGGATGGGTCACGACACGGATCTGGCGGCAATCACGCTCACTCCGGCTGGGTTGGAGTATCTTGATTACCGGATTGCTGACCTGGCACGCGACGGTTGCCACCGGCATTTATCCGCACTACCTCGCCTACTTCAGCCCGGTCGTAGGCGGGCCAACGGAGGGTTACAAACGCCTCGTCGATAGTTCGCTCGATTGGGGACAGGATCTTCCCGGATTAAAAAAATGGTTGGAGGCCAACCGCCTTCCAACCGAGCCATTATATCTTTCCTATTTCGGCACCGGCGATCCGGAATCCTACGGCATCAACGCAGTCCTCATGCCCATGATTCCAACAGGGATCCATGCCTCCCCTTGGTATTGGTGCGAACCGGGCCTCTACGCGATCAGCGCCACCATGCTTCAACATGTTTATATGACACATCGGGGACCATGGACCGCGGAAAATGAAAACCAATATCAGCAGCTGCGCCGCAGCGAAGGCACCTTTCGCGCTCTAAAGGCAAATCCGTTCGGTGACCCCAAACTACTGCAAGGCCTCACGCCGATGGAATGGGCCAATGCGTGGAAAGTTTACGAGCAACTGCGCTT
Source organism: Verrucomicrobiota bacterium (assembly GCA_025363395.1). GTDB lineage: Bacteria > Verrucomicrobiota > Verrucomicrobiia > Opitutales > Opitutaceae > Lacunisphaera. Next base: position 114 of record JANYDX010000058.1, on the reverse strand, counting down.
CGACCGGCTTTGCCACTACCTCCGCGTGCGGCAGCCTAATGCTATGATTGGTTATTCGATTTTAATCTACCGGCTGGATCAGCCGGAACTGGATATCGCCATCAGCGGCGATCT
>JANYDX010000055.1 GCA_025363395.1 Verrucomicrobiota bacterium | reverse complement strand
GCCGCCGCCGCCCTCGCTAACGCTCCGAGACGCGAGCCTAGGACTTGCGCGCCACCATCTGGCGGCGGCGGACCTGGCGTTCCTCGACTCCGGTGACGGCGCCCGAAGGGTCGAGTAGAAACCGAATTGTCATGGAGCCGTCCTCGCTGACGAGAAAGCGCTCACCGGCCGGATAAAAAACCCGCGGCTTGTGGTCCTTGTAAGTCCACTGGAATGAATCGCCCTCGCGCTTGAACCAATTTGTCGCCTGCGGCGGTTGCGAGGTGTAGGCCCCTTCGAAAAGGGCATAGGCGGCCGGATCCCAGGTCGCGAGACGGGCCGGTGTCACAAAGGGGTCCTGCGCATACTCGGCGTTGGCCGTCTTCTGCTTCTCGATCGCCGCCAGCGCCCGGCGATGCTCGTCCCCGGATCCGGGCTTCAGGTCGGGCATCATCTCCTTGGCGTAAACGCGAACCAGGGCATCAACATCGCCTTCGTCATACTTACCCTCCGCGCGCAGGATCGTCATGTACATGATGCTCTTTCGCATGGCTTCGAACGCTTGCTTGACGACCGGACTGAAGACAAAAACTGCACTCCGAACGGCCGCGCGTTTGAAGAAGCCCATTTTTTGCGCCTTCATTCCCTTGTTCAGCAATTCCTTGAAAACCGCCGACGTGACGCTCTGGGGCGGCAGGTAGAAAACCCAATCGTAGCGGCTGAGCTCGTCCCGGCCGAGGTCGGCGCGGGTGAGAGTTTTTAGTTTTTGCTCAATTCGGGCGTTGTCGAATCCCTCGGCCCAGGCCAGTTGATAAAGCTTGGACGCCACGCCTTCCAGCGGCAGTGGCAAGGCCGGCAAGAGCATGTCGAAGGTGATGCCCGAAGGATGGCGCGGATCCTCCTCGATTCTTATCTTCTCCTGCAATTTCTTCATGAGTTTGTCTCCTTCCTCAGCGGACACTGCCATGCTGGGATCAAGCTGTCCGGCCCGGGACATTTCCAGAAACTTGCGGATGACCAGGATCGGATGCGGCTCTCCTTCCGCGCCCACGATGACGAGGCCCTTGCCGGTGGAGTGACCCAGCGTCTCGTATGCGATCTCGACCACCTCTTCCGCAAATTTTTCGGCATAACGCCGGTCCGCTTTCGTCCGCGCGTGGACGGAAACCGACAGTGACTTGCCGTTCACCACAAATGGCGCCAGTTGGACATCTTTCCCAAAATCACTGCCCGCCTGCTCCGCCGCCGAGCTCGCGACGGTCAGAGCAAGGACAGACAGCCCAGCACTGAGCCACCGCCGTCCGCGGATGAAGGCCCCGCAACGCGGAAAGGACCGGGAAACGCTGAGCGGGTCGGCGAAAGAAAGCATGTCGGATTTTGGGGAAGGGAGGGGCTTCAACCTACCTTACACCTGAACGAGGCAAATGTTTCACGCGATTTAATCTGCCATCGCTAAGCGGGCCCCCTAAAGTGGGGCGCTTTATCCTTAAAGAGTCGGCTCGATGAACGCATGCCTCACGAATCCGGCGGACTACCGATACGGATCGATGCAGACTGATTGCCCACGTTCCGAGCGCACAGAGAAGCCAGACAATACACGAACAGACGCGAAAATCAGAGGAGAACAATACTGATCTGAGGTCTGGGAAATAACCTCACCTTAAAGTGGGAAATCCTTGCCGTTGCATTCCTGTCTGACGTACTCGTTTCGTATCTTTGTGTGTTTCGTGGGCACCATTCGTTGCCTCGTCGGGAAGCCTGTAACCCAAGGAATTATTCCTAATTGGTCGGGTCCGTCATGGGGACATCTTGGTTCCGCGTCGACTGGTCTGAAAAGCGGGTGTTCCTTTCCCCCATGCAAACTACGTCGGACGATTCCACCCTTCGCTTTCTCCAAGCCGATCTCGGCCGACCGGACCATCAAGCCGCGGTGCTGTCCCTGGTCGAAGCCTACTCGCGTGATCCGATGGGCGATGGTGCACCACTCTCCCCCGGCGTCCGCGAACGCCTGATCCCCGGTCTGCGCCAGCATCCCACTACGCTGGTATTCCTGGCTTATGCTGGGGACATAGCTGTCGGCGTGGCGGTGTGCTTTTTAGGCTTCTCCACTTTTGCGGCTCGTCCGCTCGTCAATCTGCACGACTTCGCCATTTTGCCCACGCATCGCGGGCGCGGCATCGGGCGCGGCCTGCTCGCGGCCGTGGAGACCCATGCACGTGCACTCGGCTGCTGCAAACTCACCCTGGAGGTGCTGGACAAAAACGACCGGGCCTTGCGGACCTACACCGCCGCCGGTTTCAAGCGCTACTCCCTTCAACCCGGTGCGGGCGAAGCGATCTTCCTGACGAAGCCGCTGAGGTGAATGAGCCGTGGCAACGGGCATCCCCTGCCCGTTGGGATTGAGATAGGCGTTCGATTCAATGCGTAGCTAAAACTGCGGAAGCGCAATCATGTCACGTCACGTAATCCGTGACATGTGCTCGACAGGAGACGCGTCGGCGAGCGACGCGCCTACAAAATGGGAACGAACGACCCAAACCATTGAGCGGCGCGCCCACCATACTCCTGTCCTCAGCTAACGTTGAGTGACGCCGAAGACGGTGAACTCGGCCACGGCGGGCTGGATTCCGGACGGGTGACCGACGATCACCAACCGGGCGCGAAGAGCTGACGTCGGCTCACATTCGCGGTAATCGATCAAAAAATCTTCGGTGCTCTCGGATCGATCGATGATCGTCGACCACACTCCGGGAGCAGTCTCGGCTTCGACGCGATAACAGAAAGGCCCCGGGCCATGGCCCGTGGTGGTGTCTAGCCCAATGTCGCGCCAGATCACTCGCACGCCGTGAACGATCGCGGGTGCGGAAAAATTTGTCACGAGATGCGGTGCGGAGTCTTCGAGCGCCGGCAGCCACCAGGTCGTCATCGAGTTATCGGCGGCGAAACGTCCGGAAGAATTCGCTGCGGACGAACTTCCGATGGTGGGCTCAAATTCGTTGAGCGGCATCCAGGCCACGGCCGGCTCCTTCGCGGGCAAAGCTTGCGGTGTCGACGTCGCGCGTGGCACGTATAACTCGCCGGCTTCATCGATTTCCGCCAGGTCGAGTCCAACGCGACGCTCGAATCCGTGCACCGCACCGGAGAAAATGCTATAAAACACCCACAAGTGCCCGCGTGGTCCCGCCACGATGGAACCGTGCCCGGTGCCGGTAATCAGGCCCTCCGTCGTCCGAAAGATCGGATTGCGTCGCTGCGGCACAAAAGGCCCGAGGGGCGAGTTGCTCACGTAGCAGCCCATCGAATAAGTGGGATACTGTGTGCCGCCGGCGGAATAGGTCAGGTAATATTTCCCACCGTGTTTGATCATCCACGCGCCCTCCATCCAGCCGAGATTCGGATTCTGGTTGTTGCCGCCCAGGCGCTCCCAGGCATAAGTGTCGGGCAGGAACGGAATCATTTCCTTGGGTTCGCTGATCGCTCGGGTTGGATTTTCCGCGTCGAGTTCAACGCCCCAGATGCCGGAGTGAGGCGTGCAGCCCCAGTAATAAAACAAGCAACCCTCTTCATCTGAAAATAACATCGGATCGGTTTGGCCCGGCAATCCGGCCTTCTCCGGCAGGGTGAGTTTCCCGATCGGTTCGAACGGCCCCAGCGGCGAGGGCCCGGCATAGAGGGCGGAGTCCGATGCCATCAGCAGGAAGCGACCGCGATGATGCACGACGGTCGGCGCATACCCGATGTCGCGCACATTGAGCGGGTGGTGCTGCCACGTCCGTCCTTCGTCCGCGCTCACCCATGCCATGTCGCACGAAGGATAAAGATACCATTGGTTGTCGAACCAAAGCGCCGTCGGGTCGGCGAGCTCACGGTATTGTTCCGCGCGATCCACCAGCCACAAGCTGACCGGCTCGTTGAGTTTCCCCCGGGGAAGATCCCGCACCAACCGCCCGACGGGATAATCCGGCAGCGGAATCGGATTGATATAGCGGGACGGCACGGCAGCGGGGGTTTCGGCGGCGGTACCGACCACACCCATTGAAATCAACGCGAGGAATAGTAGAAGAAAGCGGCGCAGGGTCATCCCACCAAGCAGCGCGAATCACCCGCTCGGCGCAAGCCTCCGGACGCTGCCATCTGTTGACTGGGCCCGTGGATCGAGCTGTTAAAAGTCGAAGAGCCATCTGAAAAAATGCGGCGTGAGCATGACGAAAAAAACCCAGATTGATTGCCACGAAAAGTCAGAACCCGATTGCGAATGGAGTTCTCAAGGCGCCTATCGGCGCGGGTAAATCATGCGCCTGCTGGACGAATATTCCTTGCGACTCTTCGTGGCCATACCTGCCTGGGATGCTCCGGCCAGCTACACTAAGTCGTCTTTGATCGCGCCGATTTGGACATGCGGATTGCGCGTGGCTGCAAAATGACAGTACTTTGCCGGCGCGATGGACAAAGACTTGGAAAAATCTACTGACGCCATCCTCCGCTCTTACGAGACCGGAGGCGGTATCAACCACATCGACGGCGCGAATCTCCCGTCAAAACGCGCCCTCGCCTCGCTCTGCGAAGACCTACTCCAGCTGCTGTTTCCCGGCTTCCACGACCAGGAGTCGATCCACTCCGCGGATCTCCGCCGCGTGACGGCGCATCGCGTGCAAACGATCGCGGAACGATTCGAGGCGGAGATGGGCAAGAGCCTGCGGTTGCAAAAGCCGGATTGCCCGGAGGCGTCCGCGCATGTGCTGGTTTTTAAATTTCTTGAACGCATCCCCGAGGTGCGGGCGGTGCTGCGGACGGACGTGGAGGCGGCGTTCCATGGTGATCCGGCGGCAACCACGATGGATGAAATCATCCTGGCGTATCCTTACATTGAGGCGGTGGCGATCTAGCGCATGGCGCATGTGATCTACCAGCACGGGTTGCCGCTCATCCCACGGATCATGACAGAGTGGGCCCATTCGCGCACGGGGATCGATATTCATCCGGGCGCGAAAATCGGGTCGCACTTTTTTATTGATCACGGGACTGGCGTGGTCATCGGCGAGACGGCCGAGATCGGGCAGCATGCGAAGCTTTACCAAGGCGTGGCGCTGATCGCGCGGTCGCTCACGGGCGGACAGGCACTGCGCGGGAAGAAGCGGCACCCGACGCTGGAGGATGGCGTGACGATTTACGCCGGCTCGACCGTGATGGGCGGGGATACCGTGATTGGCGCGGGCACGA
>JANYDX010000052.1 GCA_025363395.1 Verrucomicrobiota bacterium | reverse complement strand
CCCCCACGTAACTGCGCCGAGTGAAATCACCAATGTGCGGGTGAATGATAAAGCGAATCCGGCCCTTCCTTTCCGTCTTGGGCAGGTCGGTGTCGAAAATGCCACTGATCTTTCGGAGGTTTTGATCATCAGCCGCCCCATTGGGCGCAGACGCAGACGCTGGTTCGTCCGCACTGACTGCGTTGAGACTGGTCAACGCCACCATGATCAAAAGGGTGAGCTGGAGAAATGTTCGCATGGCAGTCCAAAGTGCGACGCCATATTACACTTCCCCCCCTTTCATTACCGCAATTTCCACGCCCGCTGCGCGTGATCCGGCGGTGGCCCCGATTACCTTATCAGGGCGTACTCTTCGGAGTCCTGCGGAATTTATCCAGGACTTGCCGAAAAGTGATTTCCGCTCGGACTCGTGAGCTGATTCCAAAATCAAACCCGTCCGGACCCCAGGTGGTCCGGGCCCCGAGACCTACGATCCACTGGGTTTTTGAATGAAAGGTGAATCGCGAAGGCACATACCACAAAATGCCAGGCTGGACGTAGAGAAAATGATGAGCCTCGCGAGTGATCAGCGCGGTGGTCGCGTAAGTCCCGGAAAACGTCCACTTAATCTGCCCCAAATCATACACCCCGCCCCCCGTCACTGACATCGAGTGGTCATGCGGTTCATTGGTGCTCCATCTGCCGGGGACCGAACTAGCGCCTACAATGTCCAGTCCGACGCCTGCAAACGCGGTGAGGCGAGGCATGCGATCCAGCTGGTGTTGGACCACCACGTCCGGAGAGAAATGATAATGTCCATCGGTCATGTCGATGGGTGGTCGCCCAGTCGGTACGACCGCGTTCAAACCGATAGTGGTTTCATAGTCGAGATGGGGCCAGACTTCGAAAATGTATTTCGAACCAAAGCTGAGCTTGCCGATGCCATAGCCAGCCGAATCACCAAACCCATGGGTAAAGAAAACCGAAGCCTCGGAACTCAGTTCGAAATGATCGTTCAGCGCCCAACGCAATCCCGTATCGATGCGCGCGTAATCGCGCCTCACGAAGTCTCCAAAGTGGGGACGCAGGACCAGTTTCACTGTTCCAGGCACATTGAGTTCAGGCAAATCCACTCCGAACAAGCCACCGATGCGGGAAAGGAGTTGGCCTGCTTGCACGGAGTCGTCCGGAGCCGGGGGCGCCGCGGGCGTGGTTTGGGCCCGGGTGGTCACGCACGTTGATCCCAAGGTGAGAAGGAGGAGCAAAAGGAGGCGGTGGGTCATGTAGTTCAAGGGAGCAGTTGCAGGCTTTCGAGTGGAAGGCGGACAAGCAAACCTTGCTGCAGCACATCCACAGACACGACAATTCCCTGCGGGTTCGCCGGGTCGTCGACATAGCCTTCCAGGCCGCGCAATGGCCCGCCCAAGACGCGGACATGCGTGCCTTTTTTCATCAGCGGGTGCAGGGCCGCCTCGAGGCCGGAGGCGCAAATAATCTTCACATCCTCCAGCTGCCGGAGGAACACCGCCTCGTTCTCAATCATGATCGCCCGCACCAGCAAATCCTGCTGGTAGATTCGCGTTTTGCGCTCCGGCTCAAGGCGGGCAAAGGCGTAACCGGGGAACAGCGGCTTCGTGAAGGTTTTCTTTTGCGTTCCGTAAAGCCGCACACTTTGGATGAGAGGCAGGTGATGGGCGAAGTTTTCCCGCGTGAGTAGGGCGCCAAATTTTTTTTCACAACGTGGCTTGGTGTGACAAACAAACCAGCGTGGCTCGGAGAAATCCGGCAGATGTTGCCCCATGTTAGAGTCCGGCCAGCAACTGCAGCGCTTCGAGATAGCCGGGAAAACCCTTGCCCGAAATCATGGCGCGGCAAGAGCCGGCGGTCATGGAATGATGACGGAATTCCTCGCGCTTCTTGATGTCGGAAATATGCACTTCAACCGCGGGCAGCGCGGCGCTGGCCAGGGCATCGCGCAGCGCGATGCTGGTGTGCGAGTAGGCGCCGAAGTTGACGACAAAGGCCTCCGTGCCCGTGTCGGTCAAGGCGTGGATCTTGTCGACCAGCGCGCCTTCATGGGCCGACTGGAAAAAGGTGACGCGAAATCCGAGCCGCTTCGCCTCGGCGCGGATCAGTTGCTCAAGATCCTTGAGCGTGCCGGTCCCATAGATGCCAGGCTGGCGGCGGCCGAGCCGGTCGAGATTGGGACCGTGGAGGATGGCGATTTTTTTCAAAGTGGATTGTCGGTTTCGATGAATTCCCAAGGCAGACGGAACTTTTTTGCGAGCTCGGCGGCAAGCGCTTTCACACCGTGCATTTCCGTGGCGTAATGCCCGCAGCAAATCAGGTTGAGGTGGTTTTCCTGCGCGTAGTTGAACCATTCCTCGCGCAGCTCCCCGGTGACCAGCGTGTCCACGCCGGCGTCCGCCAGTTTTGCGACCGCGCTGTTGCCGCTGCCACTGCAAAACGCGATCTGCTTTGGGACGGCCGATCCACCCTCGATCGCGATGACGCGGGGATACAGTTCCTCCAGCCGGGCGAGGAGCTGGGAGCGTTTGAATTTATTGGCCGCGATCCAGCCGATGGGCTCGTTTTCATGGAAATGAAACGGGCGTTTGGCCTTGAGGCCGAGCTGGCGGGCGAGGAGCACGTTGTTGCCAATTTCCTCGTGGGCGTCGAGCGGGAGATGACTCGAATAGAGGGCGCAATTTCCCCGCAGAAGAGTCGAAAACCGGTCGTAAACCGGCCCCGTCAAAGGCTGCACCCCGTTCCAGAACAGACCGTGATGCACCACCAGAAAATCGATGCCCCGCTCGACCGCTTTTTCAAAAGGGATCAGGCCGGCGTCCACGGCCGCCCCAATCCGGGTCACGCGGCCGTCATTGGCCATTTGCAGGCCGTTGTGGGCGCCGGGGAAATCCTTGAACGCGAGTCGGCGCGTGCGTTGGTCACAGTAGGAAACGAGATCATTGAGCTTGGGCATCTGAGGGAAGGCCGATTCGGCAACTATGTGCGCTAAAGCCTGCCCCGAAACTCACGAGCCAAAAATCACCGTCAGGGCCGGGCTGGGTGGTTCGCAACGTTTCTTCGAGTCCGAACAATACCGACGGGCTGCTCATGTTGCCGAAATTTTTGAGTACATGGCGGCTGGCCGCAAGAGAGTGGGGCGCCAGGACGGGCTCGAGCGCGTTGAGGACATCACGACCGCCGGTGTGGGTGATCACCTGCGAAACCGGCCTCGGCCCGCGCTTCTCCCAAAGCTGTCCCACCGCTCCGGCGGCGAGCTCCGGCACCGAGCGGTGAAGGAGATTGCGGAGTTTGCCATTGCGCTGCTCAAAGCGAAGTTTGTCGCGCTGGGCGGGCAAATGAAGCGTGTCGAAGTCAAAGCAGCGCAACCTGGACGGCCCCGGGCTAGCCCGCCAGATGGTTGCGGCGGCGCCGTCCCCGAACAGACAGGCGCTGATCAGCACGCCGGGATCGTCATCGAGATAAAAGGCCGCGGAGCAAATCTCAACCGCGACGCAGGCCACGGTGGCATCGGGCTGGGCCGCGAGAATGTTCGAGACGGAACGGAGGGCGGGTATGGCCGCACCGCAACCGAGCCCCACCAAATCCTGCAGGTAGGTTTGCGGTCCGAGGTCGAGCAGCTCGGCCACATAGCTGGTCAGTCCGGGACAGAGGTAACCCGTGCAGGTGCAAATCACCAGCGCGTCGAGTTGGGCCGGTTTGATGCCGGCTTGTTCGAGCGCAGTCGAAAGGGCGCGGGCGGCGAGAGCCGGAGCTTCTGTTCGGAAAGCGGCATTGAGCTGATCGGAACCGAAATCGAAAACCTCGGCGATATCCTTCACTGCAAAGTGGCGGGTGCTGATGCCGTGATCGCCCCGCAGCACTGTTTCGAGAATGGTCAGAGACCGCTCCTTTAAACGTTCGCACGCCGGTGAGTGCTTTACGATTTCGAGGCATTGGGCCGGCGTAAAGGAGTCTGGCGGAGTAGCGGTGGAGAGGGCGTGGAGATACATGGTTGATTTAGTGCAATGCGGCGTAGAGCGGCCGGAAGGGAAGCAATCGAGCGCGATCAAAGGCGGCGAGCCAGCGTTGTTTGCCAGGTTGGAGCAAATACGGGTGGATCCAGTGGGCGGAGGCGAGCCGGAGACGGAAGCGGCGCGTCTGCAGGCGATGAATCGCAAGGCAGGTATCGCTCCAATTTGCCTCGCCGCGTGAGTAGACCAGCAGGGGATCAAGCGCCATTTCCGCCGATTGAAAGGCCATGGCCATGCCGTTCCCCGTAAATGGCGGAACCATCGCACAGGCATCGCCGAGCGAGACGACCGATTGCCTCGTTACTGTCCGGTCAAAACTGATCGCGGCGACGGCGGAAAACGATGCGGTTTCGATCTCGGCCGATTGAAGCCGGTCAGCGAGCGCTTTGAGACCGGAAGCGTTGAGGTAGGCGTTGATCAAATTCATGCCGTGGCCGGACAACGGCCGGCGTTTGAAAAGTCCGCAGAGATTGAGCGCGCCGTCCTCCACGTCTGACAAGCCGACATACGCTTCGTCGCCCAGATGAATTTCGAGCGGCCGCAGCAGGGAGATTCCCCGTACGTGGATTTTTAATCCCAGCCAATGCGCGCGGCCCCGCCGCCGGCCGGTGGCGATAATCCGCCCCGCGCGAGGGGTGGGATCGGTGATGCGCGCATTAGTTTTCAGTTCACCGCCGGCCGAGACGAACGCGGTCGCCAGGCGCGCATCAAGTGCAAACCGGCTCACCCCCAAAGCCGGAGAGGGAAGGCGGTGAATTCGCGGTGCGCCGGAGCTGTTGAACCAGGCCATTTCGTGATGCCGCAGTGCATCGGCCAGGAGCGGTTCGAGACCGAGTCGAGCCGCGGTTTTCTGGGAAAGGCCCGCGATAAATTCCCCGCAAACGCGGTGGCGAGGGTAGTTGCCGGCCTCAAAAATTGTCACGCCCACTCCAGACCTCCGCAACGCCAAACCCAACGCCAGGCCCGCCAGGCCGCCACCGATGATTTCGAGGGGACGAGGGGGGGTCATGTGCGCCGAACCGCAATCATCCGGTAAGCCCCGAAGGTGGTGGATTGGCAGCGCCATTCCCATTCGACCGGCGACAGCCCGAGCAGTTGCGGTAATTCTTCGGCTTGGAAGCCGGCGGCAATACTCACGTGGGCGTCGTGGAGACTGACATGATTTGCCCCCAGCAGCGGGGCGATGCGGGCGAAAAACACCTGCGACAGGCGACGGCGTGCGGGTTCGGATGCCATGATGAGCCGCGCGGACCGACTCAACTTGTGGCCCAGTTCACCGAGTTCCTTGGGCGAGAACTGGTGGAAAATTAAATTTCCCATCACGACGCTGTAACGCCTGTAGTCCTCGAAGGCGAGCAGGTCGGCGCGATGCCACTCGCTCGTCGCCGGCCAAAAATCCGGACGGGGCCATAGGTCCAGACCATCGACGTGAAGCCCATGCGACTCGAGTTTGGCGCCCAGTTCTCCCGTGCCCGCGCCAATTTCCAAAACGCGGTCCCCGGCCCGCAAACGCGAAGGCAGGGAACGGGCGAACCAACGAAAATTGCCCATGAAGCGGTTGGTCAGACGGAGATCACGACGATTGTGAATGGCGTCCGGATGCTCGGGAGAAAGGGAATCGAGAAGTTCAGGCTGGATCTCGCGCTGCATAATCAAGAGGAAAGATTGCCGAGGTCGGCTGAGTTGTCCAGATTCCGCGGCAAATACATGAACGAGCCAGCGAATCCCATCGAATTGATCATCCAAGCGACCGAGGCATTTTCCGCCCGGCCAAGCTGGGACGAGTACTTCATGGCCACCGCCAACCTGATTGCTTCCCGTTCCAGCTGCGAACGACTCAATGTGGGCTGTGTCATCGTGACCGGGGGCGAACGGAAGAATCGACTGGTGGCCGCGGGTTACAACGGATATTTGCCTGGCACGCCCCATGTTTCGCGCCTGCGGGACAATCATGAGCAGGCCACGGTGCATGCGGAACAGAACGCCATTGCCGATGCGGCTCGCCGCGGGTCGAGCGTGGATGGTTGCACCGCGTATGTGACGCATTACCCGTGCATCAATTGCGCAAAAATTCTCGCGGCGGCCGGCATCTCCGAGATTAAGTACCACGTAGATTATAAGAATGATCCACTGGTTGATCCGATCCTGACCGACGCCGGGGTCAAGCTGACCAAATTGTAACCATGCGGACGGATCAGTTCTTGTTGTCTGTTCCACCGTCACCCAAATTTCCTCCCGATGAAGGAACGCCGCACCGGAACCAGATCCAAGAGCCTTGCCGGCCAGCTGCTGCTCGCGCACCCCGCGTTGCGCGATCCGAATTTCAAGCGCACGGTGATCCTGCTGTCGGTCCACAATGACGACGGGGCCATGGGTGTGGTGCTCAACCGCTCGCTCGACAAGCAGCTCGGCGAGCTGAACGCGGAATTTGCGCTGGGGCCCCTGGCTGGAATTCCCCTTTACTGCGGCGGTCCGGTCAATCCGGATCAGCTCATCATTGTGTCATGGCAGTGGCTCACAGAGGAGAACGCCTTCCAGCTTCATTTTGGCCTCGATCCGGAAAATACGGCCACGTTGATCGGCACACCGGGAATTACCTTCCGGGCATTTCTCGGCTATTCCGGCTGGAGCAAGGGGCAACTCGAAAACGAAATGAAACAGGATACTTGGATCGCGACGACCGTGGAAGGAAACCAGCTGGAGAAATCCGACGGAACCGCTCTGTGGCGCGGCATCTTGGGCTCGATTGATCCTGAATTAAAGTTGCTGGCTAACGAACCGGATGATCCTGCGGTGAACTAGTGTGGATGTCAGCCAACCGCTGGGCGTTCTTTTGAGTCGGGCAAAATGCAAGGATCTGCCGGCGGGGTCTGGCAGTGTGCACATCAATTGACGGGTCCAACTGGGGATGTCAAAGAGCTGAATCTTATAAAATACTGATTTTGAGAGGCTAGGGCAACAGTGCCTGAAGCTGGCACGGCCTGAGTTATAGAGATTGGGACAATCAACCATTACTCTATCTCAAAATGAACACACTCCGTACTGCTCAAAACACCATCGCCGAAGATGAAAGCACACAGGCGACCACCCGTTCCAAAAACAAGATCGAGGCCGCCTATGATGCCGTTTTAGTGGAGCGTTTTAAAAATGGGGATGAGTCGGCCTTCACCGAAATCATTAAACGCTACTATCCGCGCATTCGGGCGCTGGCCAATCAGACCCTCCACAATCAAGCGGACGCTGAGGAAGTGGCGCAGGACACCTTTATCCGTGCGCACCGTGGTCTCGTGAATTTCCGTGGCGATGCCTCGCTCGCCACCTGGCTGCATTGCATTGGACTGAATCTCGCGCGCAACCGGTACTGGTTCTTTTTCCGCCGCCGTCGCCAGGATAGCATTTCCATCGATCAGGCCGTCGTGGAAGGAACCGGGCTGACGCTCAGCGGCGCACTATCGGAAGGGTCGGGCGACCCGCGGACGGAATCGATGACTACAGAATTTAACTCGCTGATCGCCGCATGCATGGCGCAGCTTGAGGCATCGCACCGAGAAATCCTTACGATGAGGACGATGCGCGATCTATCCTACGAGGAAATCGCGACCAATTTGGGCATCAATGTCGGCACGGTTAAAAGCCGCATCGCCCGCGCCCGGGAAAGCCTGCGAACGCTTTTGCTTCAAGCTGCGCCCGAATTTCGTGGGGAATCGGCAATCAATGATTTTTTCGAAATGTCCCGTCCGATGTCCCAGCCAGTCTTTGCGGCCGCTTGAGTCGCTTGATTCCGCCGGGGGATTTAACACTCGACCTCCAGGTTCGGCCAGCCGCGCCTGCGGAGCGCGGGCTTGTCGGCGCGAATAAACTTCACACAGTGTTGAAATGAATTCGCGCATTTTTGGAAAAACCGGCCGCGTGGTCAGCGAGGTCGGGCTTGGGACCTGGCAGATCGGTGGAAATTGGGGCGACGTGACGGATGAAACCGCCCTCGCCACGTTACGTGCGGCCTACGAAGCCGGCACAACTTTCCTCGACACTGCCGATGTGTATGGTGGAGGTCGCAGTGAGAAACTCATCGGACAGTTTTTGAAGGAGAGTAAAGCGCGCGACCGGCTTTTCATTGCCACCAAGCTGGGGCGGCGCGGTGATCCGGGCTGGCCGGCGAATTTCACCCGCGAAGTGGTGCGGCGTCACACGGAGGACTCACTGCGGCACCTCGGCGTGGACGCACTTGACCTGACCCAGTTCCATTGTGTGCCGCCCGATGTATTGATGCGCGGGGAACTTTTCGGCTGGGCCGAGGAGTTGAAGCGCGAGGGGAAAATCAAGTTCTATGGTGCCAGCGTCGAAGCCATGGACGAGGCGAAGTGGTGCTGTGCCCAGCCGGGTTGCGCGTCGCTGCAGATCATCTTCAATATTTTCCGGCAAAAACCGATTCATGTGCTGTTCGACGCTGCCCGGCGCAATGGGGTCGGACTGATCGTGCGCCTGCCACTCGCGAGCGGATTGCTGGGCGGACGGATGACCGCGCAGACTAAATTCCCCGCTGACGACCACCGTCATTTTAATCGCGACGGCCAGAGTTTTAATGTGGGCGAGACATTCGCCGGTCTGCCATTTGAGAAAGGCGTGGAGCTCGCCGATGCCACCAAGCTGTTGGTCCCCTCGGGACTGACGATTGCCGAGTTGGCCCTGCGCTGGTGTTTGGATTTCGAGGCGGTGAGTGTGATCATTCCCGGCGCACGCAATGTCGCGCAGGCCCGGGGCAACGCCCGGGTCTCGACCCTCGCACGGCTGAGCCGCGAGCAGCATGTGAAACTGGCCGCATTCTACGAACGCGAAGTCGCCAATTATATTCGCGGGCCCTATTAAAAAGGCACGGTGCGTTCCGAGTTGGCGCGTGAAATTAATGCGCCCTTCAGGAAGTTTTGCGACATCACTGCGACAGTCGGCGGCGGGGCTTCAGCATTTTTGCAGGAAGGGCTTGCCGATGCGATGGGCTCACACACAGTTTGTCACTGCAACCCCGCATGAAATTCCCCCGCGTTTCCCTGGCGGCGCTCATGATCGCGCAAGCTCAGGTCACCTTCAACGACTGCGCTGCCAAGCTGATGCTGATCTCACTGGCGCAGCAGCTGGCGAAGGCGGAGGGGTGGGACGCGAAATGGATGGTGTCGTTCATCGGCGCCTTGCTGGTGCTGCCCTACATTCTTTTCGGGCCGGTGTGTGGCTGGCTCTCCGACCGGTTCTCAAAACGCACGGTGATTAACGCCGCGCTCCTGGGCCAGATCTTGGTGATGGCTCTACTGCTCGCCACGCTTGGTCTGAGATCGTTCCAGCCGGCCGTGGCGGTTTTTTTCCTGCTCTCGCTGCAAACAGCCATTCTGGCGCCGGGCAAGCGAGGTATTGTGCTCGAGTACGTCGGCGTGGAGCAATTGTCCCGGTGGGTGGGTTGCATGGAAATGGCCAACGTCAC
>JANYDX010000041.1 GCA_025363395.1 Verrucomicrobiota bacterium | reverse complement strand
TTCCTGCTGACCCGTCAGCACGGCGGCCTTTTCAAGGGCTTCCTGCGCCGCGCGGGCGGAGCCGGTCAACACGCCGCTGGCCCCGATGTAGGCGTCCACCACGTCAATGCCGTGATCCGAAATCAGGAACTCCCGGATTTGGTTCGAGTGTTTCATGCCGCGCGCCTTGAGCACGTAGAGCACGCGATTGCGTTCGCCGTTGCCCTCGAAGTCCTGCAACAAAATCCACGCATCCATGAGCGAGGACATGCCGGCTTCACTTTGTCGCAGCACGTGGCCGCCCTGCGTCAGACTGGTGAAGAGCGAGGTGATCTGGCCCGCTTTCAAATAGTCAATCAGCCGCGTCACCATCCCTTTGCCTTCCGAGACGGTGCCTAAATCCATCAGGCTGGTGATGGGATCAATGATCACGACATGCGGCTTATACGTGGCAATCTCCTTGAACATGGTGGCCAGATGCATCTCCAACCCGTAGAGCGAAGGCCGGGCCGAGTGAAACCGCAGGAGGTCACGCTTCACCAGCGGCTCGAGCCGCAGGCCAATGGAGTGCATATTGCGAATGATCTGATTCGGTGATTCTTCGAATGAAAAAAAGAGTACGCGCTCCTTGCGCCGCCCAGCGGCTTGGGCGAAGTTGGAGGCGATAATCGTCTTGCCCGTGCCGGATGTACCGGTGAGCAGGATGCTGCTCCCGCGAAAAAATCCTTGCCCGCCCAGCATGGCGTCGAGCCGGGGAATGCCGGTGGCAATTCGGTCGGTCGACACCTGGTGGTTCAGCGCCAGCGACGTGATGGGCAGCACGCTGATGCCCTCTTCGCCGATGAGAAAGGGAAACTCGTCGGTGCCATGAAGGGCGCCGCGATACTTCACCACCCGCAGATGCCGGGTGGCGATCTGGTCATTCACGCGGTGATCCAGCAGGATGACGCAGTCGGAGACGTATTCCTCGAGGCCGTGGCGCGTCAGAGACTCGCGCCCGCGCTCGGCCGTGATGACGGCGGTCACACCCTTGTCCTTGAGCCAGCGGAAGAGCCGGCGCAGTTCACTGCGCAGAACGGCCTGGTTGGGCAGGCTGGCGAACAGCACTTCCAGCGTGTCCAGCACGACCCGCTTGGCGCCGATGGAGTCGATCGCGTAACCGAGCCGGACAAACAATCCTTCCAAGTCATACTCGCCGCTTTCTTGAACTTCACTGCGGTCAATGTGAACGTAGTCGACGACGATTTTTTTTCGTTTCACCAAGCCTTCCAAATCAAAGCCGAGCGACGCGACGTTGGCCTTCAATTCCTTTTCGGTCTCCTCGAAAGCCATCAACACGCCCGGCTCGTCGAATTGCACGGCCCCGCGCATGAGGAATTCGGCCGCGAGCAAGGTCTTGCCGCAACCTGCGCCGCCGCAAACCAAAGTAGGCCGACCGCGCGGCAGGCCCCCGCTCGTAATCTCATCAAGTCCTTGGATGCCTGTCGGGCACTTGGGCAAACTAGCAGCCAGCGGGGCGGATTTTCGGCTCTTAGTTTTCATGCAGAATCATTGTGACGCGCAGTAAACTGGATTAGCGAACTATGCGTGAAGAAATCGCTTGGGTAGGACAAATCGACGGATTAGATGCATCGCCACTGGGGCGCTTTAAGTGGCGCCCGAGCGCAAAAATGGCGGCGAACATGGCGAATCAGTTTCCCGAGCGATGAAGCTGTGTGATCGAAATTCCAGTTCTGCGGCTGAGAAAAATGAGCACCCCGAGGACCCAGACGAGCAAGGCAGCGGTCATCCCGTTCTCTGGAACAGCGACTGAAGAAGATTGTGTGACACCGGGCGTGGGAAAGTGGGGGTGGTCAATTAACCCCTGGTCATTTTTTGCGCGGGAACTGTCGCTGCCAACCCTTCTAAAAGCGGGCTCGGGCCAAGCAAGCGCATGAGTCCATTGATTCGAAACCGACAGCTCGCGGCTTAGCGCTGCCAGATCATCACTGTGACCGAGGAAGGATAAAGTTGCCGGCAGGTTTGGGTCAGACAGATCCTGGGTTGAAATCGGGACGGCGTACGCACGTGTGTTCACCCCAAAGAGGAGGGCGATGATTGCGGCGGCAAGACTA
Organism: Verrucomicrobiota bacterium; assembly: GCA_025363395.1. Classification (GTDB taxonomy): domain Bacteria; phylum Verrucomicrobiota; class Verrucomicrobiia; order Opitutales; family Opitutaceae; genus Lacunisphaera. Next base: position 7,211 of record JANYDX010000041.1, on the reverse strand, counting down.
CTGCGGGAAATAAGGCTCATGGTTTGGTCAGGGTGAATGCTCTCCAGATATTTCCTCAGGTATAAAAGGACATATTAGAGTAAGCCACAATCGAGGCGGAGACCATGGGGTGAACACTCCAACCTTCGAGCTGCACCCGGGCTTTGCTCGTGAGCACCGTGGCGGATGATGGGCCCTCATGGCGTTTGGTGGGGTTCACTCGACTCGTCGAACTGAACAGGAATGAACCAGCGCCATCGGGTTTTACCCCATACAAATCCCGGGGAATTTTAGCTATATTCCAGAGCGTACTGATTCAAGCTGTTTTCCCCTTACCTCATTCCTATGTCACTTATCTCTGTCGTCCTCACTCTCATCGTCGTCGGTGTCGTGCTCTGGCTGATCAACACGTATATACCAATGCAGGGTACGATTAAGAAAATTCTTAATTTCGTCGTCGTGGCTGCGGTGATCATCTGGCTGTTGTACGGCTTTGGCGTACTGAATAACTCGGGTGGAATTCGTATGCCCCAAGTGAAGTAACTGCCCGAAAATCGGATCGTTATTTACCCCTGAAAATCACTCTTGGCGGGCGTGCCCGCCAAACGAACTCACCTGCCAGACTAAACTTATCCCCCACTATGATTCAAAATATCAAACATCTTTACGGTCGAAACCTGGCAGCGTCTGACGGTGATGTAGGCCGGGTGAAAGATTGTTTTTTCGACGATCAGACTTGGGCGGTGCGCTACGTGGTGGCGGACACGGGTTCTTGGCTGGCTGAACGCCAAGTACTGCTTTCGCCGCACGCTTTTCTAGTGCCGGGGTTTGGCGAATCCCGCAGCGACGACCAGGATCTGCAGGTAAATCTGACTCTGAAGCAAATTGAAGACAGCCCATTGATTAATTTGAACCGACCCGTCTCCCGTAAAGACGAGGAAACGTATCATCTTCACTATGGCTGGCCGGTCTATTGGTCAGGAGGCGCGACCACCTCGACGCAAACCCCGAAAGACCCGCATCATGGAGCCGACAAGGAAAACAATCTTCATCTCCGCCGCACCAAAGCGGTCACTGGCTATCAAATCCAAGCCAGCGACGGACCGGCTGGCTCGCTCAGAGGCTTTCTGGTGGATCGCAGAAGCTGGGTTATCCAACAGCTGGTCATCAAAATCGGTCATTGGTATGCGGGTGAGACGATCCTGCTCCGGACCGAACACATCAACCGAATCTCCCACGACGATTGCACGGTGTTCGTGAACGCCACCAAAGAGGATCTCAAGCCTTCCTCCAGAAACGACTGGTCACTCGCCGCTACGGGCTAGGCGAAACCGACGGCCACTGCGCGCTTGCCTAAAATCGTTCACGCGAATGACCAAATGCCCAGCCGGCCAATCCCGGTCAGCCTAGACAGACCGGACGCCCGGCTCTTTCCATGTCCGAAATCACCAATCATGAAATCAGGCTGGCCTCGCGGCCGAGCGGAATTCCCTGCGCGGACAACTTCATTCTGGCGCAGACGGAACTGAGTCCACTGCAAAACCAGGAGGTGCGGGTTCGCAATCTTTTCCTGTCAGTGGACCCCTACATGCGCGGGCGCATGAACGAAGGGAAATCATATGTGCCGGCCTTCGAGATCGGGCAGCCACTTGAGGGCGGCGCCATCGGTGAAGTGATCGAGTCGCGGGCGAGCGAATTCAAACCCGGCGATGCCGTCACCTCCAACTTCGGGTGGCGGGAATATTTCACCGCTTCGCCAAAAGATCTGCATCTGGTCAGCCGTGAGGTTCAGCCACTTTCGGTTTATCTCGGCGCTCTCGGGATGACGGGCATGACTGCGTGGGCTGGACTGGAAATGGTCGGGGTCAAAGCCGGTGACATCATTTTTATTTCAGGAGCAGCCGGTGCGGTCGGAAGTGTGGCCGGACAATTGGCAAAATTGCGCGGGTGCCGGGTGATCGGATCAGCGGGTTCAGCTGAAAAAATAAAATTTCTGCAGGAAGAATGCGGTTTTGATCATGCTTTCAATTACAAGGAAGCCCCGGTGCTTGACCAATTGCAGGCATCAGCGCCCGAAGGGATCGATGTCTATTTCGATAATGTTGGCGGCGAATCACTGGAGGCGGCACTATCGGTTTTGCGGTTGCATGGCCGGATCATCGCCTGTGGCGGCATCTCGAGCTATAACGACGAAAAGCCGCGGCCGGGACCGGCCAATTTATTCAACGTGATCACAAAACGGCTGACAATGAAGGGACTCATTGTCCGCGACTGGCTGGGTCGCAGGAACGAGTTTGAAAAAGAAGTAGGCGGCTATTTTCGCGCCGGCCTGCTGAAGAACCAGGAAACGGTGGTGGAAGGAATCGACCACGCCGTGGAGGCTTTTCTGGGTCTCTTCCAAGGAAAAAACATGGGCAAGATGGTGGTGAAGCTGGCTCCAGCTGCGGCTGAAGTCCTGCCCACGTCGTGGTGAGCGCCGGTCAGGAAGGTCCGCAATAAGCAGGCGTCCTGTCCTGCCGAACACCGACCCAACGTTTCGATCTACGTAGTCGTTTCCTTCCGCCCGATCATGAACCCAGCCCGGCAGTGCAATCGACTTTGCCGTGACCGCAAAAACTCGTTTCACTGCGATCAACAAATTTGAGGCGTCAGTGTGAGTGTCCGTGGATGACCTTGGACAAAGCACGAAAAAAAGGTCAGCCAAACCAAGCAGATAATTGCCGAGCGGTCGAGTGGACCGCGATAAGTCCGAGTTAAAGCAAGGCATTAGCGATTGCTTCGCTACTTGTCCGTCAAAAGCAGGCGATTAACGTGAGCAGTTCAGCCGGACTTTATACCGGAATTTCGGGCATTTACTCGGCGGTAAAAGCGGTACAAATAGTGTATAAAATACTTTATTTATGATACTTATAAATGATCTCTCCTTCATTCGAGAAAACAAAATAAAAAGATAGTAAATGTCTATGAAGTCTGCACGCTCAACCTCATGCATAAGATATGCGATAAGACCCTCATTAAGCACTCCTCTCCCAGTCCTCTGTACCGATTGCCCAAGTGGAAACGCGCACTCGATATTGTGTGCTGCTTGGCGGTACTGCCGTTGCTTGCTCTATGCACCCTATTAATGACCATTTTGACCAAGATGGTTTCACCGGGACCCGTTTTCTTTCGGCAGGAACGCATCGGTTTTCAGGGCCGGCGTTTTCAAATATATAAATTTCGCACGATGACAGTATCGGCGGATACGAATATTCATCAGAATTACTACAAGGATTTGATTCAAACCAATGCACCCATGCTGAAATTGGACTCGAGGGGTGATAAGCGCCTGATTCCCGGTGGCTGGTTACTCCGTGCTGCGGGGTTCGACGAATTGCCGCAGATGATCAACGTGCTTCGTGGAGAAATGAGCATTGTCGGACCCCGCCCCTGCATTCCCAGCGAGTATGAGCAGTACCTTCCCGCCCAGCGCGAACGTTCGAATGCAATGCCAGGACTGACCGGTCTCTGGCAAGTTTCCGGAAAAAACCGCACAACGTTCGATGAAATGATCAGGCTCGATATTCACTATTCCCGAAATGTTTCGTTAGGTTTGGATCTTAAAATCATGTTTTCCACGATACCGGCCCTTTTAATCCAGATCATTGAGACACGCCTGCGTAGAAAGCCGGCCACCCAGTCTTCATCGGCGATCCTCGCGCGCGCTGCTTCGGTCAACAACAGTTCCACCCGGTAGCCTGCTGCGGTAAGACTGCATTCGCTGGGTGCAGATCAGACCTGAAAGCTATCCGGTCCCAGCAGCGAGCACCTCGCTGAATTTCCGGCCCGCGAAAGGGCCGGATCAAGCCGAATTTGAATGTGATATTTGAGCGCCAATTGAGGCCGAAGAACGAGTATTTTGAACCCAGTTGGGAGACGCCAAGAAGAAAGAATTTTACCTCGCGCCTGTCATCAAAGGATGCGAAAAATCCCGCCAATTTTAAAAAAACCCGGCTTCGTCCCCTAAAAGCAGACGGCACCGGAATGGCGGCAGCGTGCCAGCCTTCAATGCCCATCCGACGCTAGCATAATGAACTGGCACTGCATACATACCAAACCCAGAAAAGAACAACAGGTAGCCAGGTATTTGAATGAAAGATTGGGACTGGAAACGTATTTCCCACTCTTGAAACGGCAGAAGACCGTGCGCCGCGTCCGGCGCTTGGTAACCGGCCCTCTGTTTCCCCGCTATCTCTTCAGCCAATTCGAAGTTTCCACCAGTTATCGGGCCGTCCGATATTGCCCCGACGTACTCGATATTGTGAGCGCAGGGGACCGTCCTGCCATCGTCAGCACGGCTCTGATCGAAGAATTAAAGGCTTGGGCCGGAGACGCGGTAAATCTGATTACCCTCCAACCGGATTTAAGCCCGGGTGACCGGGTGGAAATAACAGAAGGACCCATGCGCGGGCTGCCGGCGGTCATCCTGCATATCAAAAACGACAGTGAGCGGGTGGCCGTCCTGTTATCTTTTTTGGAATCCACTGCAAAAATGATCATTAAACGCTCCCAACTCGCACCCATTGACGAGTCGTGATCCCGACAGCCTAAAAACCTCCCCCGACCAAGCCCTCCTACGGCGGGCCGTAACCTTCAAATCATTGCGGCTCAAAGTCTCGGCTTGGAATATTCCATCCGCCAGTCAGTTTAACGCGACGCCCTTCCGCCCCATTTTGAATAAACCGTTTCACTCAGGAACGGCGAGGGCACTTTACTCCCAATATACAAATCCATGAATAAACTACTCAGCGTTGGTGTCGTCGGCTGCGGCTATTGGGGCCCGAATCTAGTCCGAAATTTCCGCTCACTGCCTGACTGTCGCCTGAAATCGATCTGCGACGTCAGCGAAGACCGGTTGCGCCACCTTCGCAGTCTTTATCCCGAGGTCGAAGGCGAAACTAAATTCGAAACATTATTGAATGACACCACGCTGAACGCGATCGTTATTGCCACGTCGGTCAAGCATCACTTCCCGATGGCCAAAGCCAGTCTGTTGGCCGGCAAGCACACGTTCATCGAAAAGCCCCTGGCCTCTTCTGTCGCCCAATGCGAAGAACTCGTTGCCTTGGCTAAAAAGCAAGGGCTGATTCTCATGGTCGGCCACACTTTTCTCTATTCACCGGCGGTGAAGAAGATCAAGGAAATCGTGGACAATGGCGATATCGGCGACATCCGCTACATTTCCGCCCGCCGCCTCAATTTGGGCCTCTTCCAAAAAGACATCAATGTCGCCTGGGACCTGGCCCCGCACGACATTTCCATCATTCTCTATATCATGCAGGAGACTCCCTACAGCATCAATTGCCGGGGAGCTGCACACATCACTCCGGGCATTGAAGACGTGACTTCAATGAGCCTGCATTTTTCCGATGAGAAATCCGCCATGATTCAAAGCAGCTGGCTCGATCCCAAGAAAGTCCGGGAGATGACGATTGTCGGCAGCGAACGCATGATTGTCTACGACGACGTCGCCCCCCAGGAAAAAATCAAGATTTTCGACGTCCGCGTGGAACGCCCGCCGCATTACGACACTTTCGCGGAGTTCCATTACGCCTATCATTACGGCGACATGTACAGCCCGTACATCAAGCAGGACGAGCCGCTCAAGGCAGAATGCCAGCACTTCCTTGACTGCATCAGAAACGGCAAAACTCCTCTCACCGATGGAAAACGAGGACTGGAGGTCGTCAAGATTCTTGAGGCCTCCACCGCCTCGCTCAAACTGAAGGGCGCACCCATCGAACTGGGCAGCAGCGTCAAGACCGGCCACCCTGAGCACGGCCACCCATCCACCAGTTCCCGGTCGCCCCTCGCCTCCTCCCACAACAAAAAAATCGGCGAGTCCTCCAACATCGCCGGCTGATCTCCCGTGCCCAAGCGTGCATTAGCATTTCCCCTGCATGAATCCTCCCGCCTCGCCCCATCAACTAATCGCCCCTGACGTTAAATTTGGCCAGGGAGTCCGCATTTTCGGTTTTGTAAACCTCTACGGTTGTGAGATCGGCGATGAGTCCAAAATCGGCACTTTTGTCGAAATTCAGCGGGGCGCCAAAATCGGCCGCCGCTGCAAAGTTTCCAGCCACACCTTCATTTGTGAAGGTGTGACCATCGAGGACGAAGTCTTCATCGGGCACAGTGTCACGTTCACCAACGATCTTCTGCCCCGAGCCACGAATCCCGACGGTAGCCTACAGACCGCCACCGACTGGAAATGCGATCAGACGCTGGTGAAAAAAGGTGCCTCCATCGGGTCCGGCTCGACGTTGCTGTGCGGGATTACGATTGGGGAAAAATCCATTGTTGGCGCAGGCTCCGTGGTCACCAAGGATGTGCCTCCGGGGGTGATTGTTGCAGGCAACCCGGCCAAGATCCTGCGCAGAGTGTAGCATCCCTCTGACCGCCCATTTTACAGCCCAGCGAAAATTAATCATCCATGTCATCCCAAAAAGTCCCGTTCCTCGACCTGAAAGCCCACCACGATCCGATCCGCCAGGAAGTCATGGCGGCCATGAACGAAGTCATCGATCAGAACGCCTTCGCTGGCGGATCTTTCGTCACCAAGTTCGAAGAGGCCTACGCGAAGTATTCTGAAGCCAAGTTCTGCGTCGGCGTCGCAAACGGAACGGATTCGCTGTGGTTTTCCCTGCTCGCCATGGGCGTGGGCGCCGGCCACGAGGTCATCACGGTGCCGATGACCTTTATGGCTACAGCCGAGGCCATCACCTACGCCGGCGCCAAGCCGGTCTTCGTGGACATCAACCCACACACTTTCACCATTGATGTGACCAAGATCGAGGCGGCCATCACCCCGCGGACCAAGGCGATCATGCCAGTCCACCTCTTCGGCCAGTGCGCGGACATGGACCCCATCCTCGCCATCGCCAAGAAACACAATCTCTACGTGATCGAAGATGCAGCGCAGGCGCAGGGCGCAACTTATAAGGGCCGGAAAGCGGGCTCGATGGGGCATGCCGCCTCATTCAGCTTTTATCCCGGCAAAAACCTCGGAGCGTGGGGTGAGGCCGGCGCCATTACGACCAACGATCCCGCACTCCGCGAGGGCATGCAGATGTTTCGCGAGCATGGTCAGAAGAAAAAATATTATCACGACGTGGTGGGCTGGAACGGCCGCATGGATGGAATTCAAGCCGCAGTCCTGCAGGTCAAACTCAAGTATCTGGACAAGGCCAACC
>JANYDX010000014.1 GCA_025363395.1 Verrucomicrobiota bacterium | reverse complement strand
TGTTGGCGATGGATGGGTTTGTGGAGAAAGTCATGCGCTGCGCGTTTTTCTGAATGCCGCGGCGCAGATTGATTTGCAAGAAGGGGTGCGGCTGCACGCATGGGCATGGGCGTGGCGGCGTGCGTCACGGATAAATGCAGGAAAGCTCGCCGGCGATAAGCGCGGCGAGCTTGTGCGGGATTGGGAGATCCGTTTCAGAAGCGGTAGTTGCAACCCACTTTGATCACGGGGAAGAACTTGAAGTCCTTGGCCAGATCTCGTTCTTCCCGGCGCAAGTCGGTGATGAAAGTCGGGTCGGTAACGATGGGACCGGTGCCGGTCAGTTTCGTTTCATAGTTGCCGGTGTACATAAGGCCTAAATTAGTCGTCAGACTGAATCCGCTCCCCCCCAATTGCCAGGTCCAGCCGATCCCGAGGTAGGGTGCGACGGAGGATTTGCTGCTGGTGCCAGTCAGGGACGTGAGCTCCGGGGTCGAGTACGTGCGGCCGCCAATATCATAGGACGTGCCGTTTTTGGCTTTGCCCGTGGCGCGGATTTTGTAGTCAAAAAAAACCGCACCTGCCGAGATATGGAAACGGCCTTCCGTTGGATGCCAGTCGGCAATGGCGGCAAGATTGGTGAAATTGAGCGAGGCGGCATAGTCGGTCCCGGTGCCCGAGAGAGTATTGTCGTCGCCATACAGACGGCCATAGCTGAGGGAAAAATTCAACTTGGGCGAAGGAGTATAGCTGACGACCGGGCCGATGCCAGTGGTGCCGATTTCTAACCCCGCAGTGAAGGGGGAACTGTTTTTTGTGTGCGGCTCGGGTTGGGCGCTGGCGCCAATGGCCAGGAATCCCGTCACGAGTAATACGCCGAACTGAAGCAAGGTGGGTTTTGATGTTTGTATTTTCATGCGGAGGAGAATTCACCGTACGAAGAGGACAGCGCCAAGCCGGGTGGGCTTGAACGGTTGTTTTGCAGCTTGAGCGCTTGTTTTGCCCGGCTGTTGCGGCGGAACCCGCGCGAAGGGCTATTTCAACACGACGTCCCAGATCTTGGAACGGCGGGACGTGCCGTCGGGGCCGGTCACGTCGAGAATGATGATGTAGTTGCCAGGTTTGGCGTAGCTGTGTTCCGGATGTTGCTCGGTGGCGCTGGTGCCGTCGCCGAAATCCCATTTCCACGCGGTGATGTTTCCAATGGACGTATCCTTGAAGGCGACGAGACGGCGGTCCATGTCGACGATTTTCCATGTCCACTGTGCGGCCAGCTTGGGCAGAAAGGCCGGCTCCATCGGCATGAGCTTGAACGCGCACAATTCCGAGGTGTCGCCAAACATCGTGTGCTTTGGCGATAGATTCCAGAATCCGCTGCTGCCCTTGGCGTCCACGTCGTCGTAGTCGATGATGGCCCAGGCAAGGCCGATAATTTTGTTTTCCGAGAGGACGGATTCCACCGCGCGTTGCGGGCCTTCCGGGCCCGCGTAATCGAAGGGCGTGATCCAGAATTCCAGCACGAGTTTGCCCGCCTCGCCCGGCTTGAAATCATAGGCGCAGGTGGCATTGGCCCACGGAAATTCCTTGATCCACGTCGGCGAGCCCCACGCCATTGCCCAGTCCTTGTTTAAGGCGGGCGTGAAGATATGATAATTCTGCGCGTGCACCCCATGGATGGCCCAGCGGGCTTCGCTCGCGCTGATGCGGTCATCGGGCACGGACGCACTCGCGCCCACCCGGGCAGCCGTCCAGAAATTCTTTTGCCCCTTGTCGAGCAGCGGTCCGCCGGAAGCATCGCCGTCGACCACGATTTCAAAGGTGTCGTTGTGCAGATCCGGCCGCGAGAAATCCCAATAGTCGTCGGTCGCCTCGTAGAGAAAGTAGAGCCGGTTGAGGCCTTTGACCCAGCCGACCCGCACCCGGACATCGAGCGTCTTCGGGTCGGGCACAGGATGCTTTTGCGTGTCGTCGTGGAGCTGATCCGTGCCGATGACGTAACTCTCAGGCACCATGGCCCAGTCATCGGTCTTACCATCAATGCGGGGGATTTTGTCCGGGGGGAATTGGAATACCTGATAAGTCACCCCGGGCTTCTCCAGTGCGCGCAGCGAAAACACTGGGCCAGCGAACAAACCAAGGATTAACACGAAACAGCAGGGGATTCTCATGGCGGTTGCGATTTGGTGGCGGGGCCGGGATTTTTTTCAGCGGGGGGCGATTCAGCAGTAAGCCAGAGTTGTCCGTGCGGAGCCAGCCCGGTGTGAGTTGTCCGTCAGATTGAGCGGGTGAAACGATGCCAGGGCGAGGACTGCCAGCGAAGCCGGGGAAAAGTGTCGTTCGCCAAGCCTCGAATGGGAGTGGTTCACGCCGAAATTCGGGCACAAAAAAGGCCGGAATAAAATTCCGGCCTTTTGAGAGTCGGCTGATTTTATCCAGCGAGTCCGGCTTAGTTCGCGCGGGCTTTGTAGTAGTTCGCCTCAAGTTTGTCCCACGACGCGATCACGTTTTGCTTGGCGCTGTCCCAAGTGTCAGCCGTGGCTGAACCGAGTGCATCAAGCTTCGACTTGTAGTCAGCTTCCGAGTCCTTCAACTCGGCCATGGCGGCCTTGCGGCTGGCGCTGGCGGTGGCCTCGGAATAGCTGGCGCGCAATTCGGCGACCTGGGCATCCATTTTGGATGTCACCGCCTTGGCGTTTGCGCTGAAGTCATTGCGCTTGTCAAAGGTGTAGGACTTTACGTTGTCCCAACCGTTGGACACGGCGGTCTTGGTATCTTGATAGGCGTCCTTCACCTTGTCGCCGGCGTCGTTACGATCCTGCTTGGAACAGCCCGTGAACGCAAGGGCGGTGAGGCTGGCAGCGAGCAAAGCCACGGGAAGATACCGGGCGGAGGAGTTTTGGTTTATCATGTTCATAGAATAGAGGGAGGGTGTTGTGCGGCAGCTGCGCCGCGGCCACGCCGTACGAAAATAATCGTCTGGCAAATTATCAGACCGACGTGCCGGGAATGCGTTCGCATAAAATTTCAGGAATAAATCGCCCGAGTCGGACGGCCGGGCGGTGGACTGGTGGAATTAGGCGAACCGCGCGGGGTGGAGTAGGTCCATCAGGCTAACCCCCATCCCATTCCTCATGATCGCACACATCTTTCTCGCCATTTATCTTATCATTATCGGACTGACCATCCTCTTCGGCCTGTCCCTGCCTTCCTGGATCGCAGGAATTTCTGCCCTCATTGCGGGGGTGCTGCTCCTGGCCGGATATGTCGGGGTCAGCTTCAACAAGAAACGAAACTAGGTTGCTGCGATCTCGGTGATCGGTCTGGATTATCCGGCGGGACATAGATCATGTTGAGATCGTGTCCCGCTTCGATGCTCCTCGCTATTTTCCCTGCCCGGCTAATCCGATGCCGGCCCGGGTTCTGAAATAATCATCATGCAACAGCAAGGGCCTGGTGCGCGATTACGACGAGGCGATCGCGTATTTTACGCGCACGTTGCGGTTTAGTTTGTTGGAAGACACCGCGCAGGATGGCGGCAAGCGATGGGTGCGCGTGGTGCCTCAGGGGTCGGTGGGAACCGGACTTTTACTCGCGCGAGCGGCTACGCCAGAACAGGAAAACCACCTTGGCCATCAGGCCGGCGCCCGCGTTTTTTTCTGTACACGGATGATTTCGGGCGTGGTTACCGCGACATGCAGGCGCGCGGGGTCACGTTTCTAAGGGAACCGCGCCATGAAACGTATGGTACGGTCGCTGTCTTCGCCGATCTCTACGGCAATAAATGGGACTTGGTGCAATTGAAGAGCAAATAAGGAGGGCGGCGCGGGGGGGCGTGGTCAGTGGCGATGACGCTGGCTGCCCGCGGGATTACCGCCGCTGCGATGATTGGAAGTTTCCATGACTCGACAAGATTTTCTGGTGAGGTTACATGTATCCGACATGAAGATTTCGCTTTGTCTCGCTGGTTTGTTTATGGCTTTGGGCTTTTCAACTGGGTTGGCGGGTGAGTTGCGGACAATTTCCCTTTGGCCCGCAGGCGCGCCGGGTGAAACGATCATGTTGCCACCGGAAGCCGACACCACGCAACCCACGGGTGATCTGATTGCTGGCCGTCGGGTTATCCGCTTGGGAAATGTTTCTGCTCCGACCCTCACCATTTACCGGGCTGATCCGGCCAGGGACACCGGTGCGGCGGTGGTGGTGTGTCCCGGTGGAGGTTATCACATCCTGGCGATGGACCTGGAAGGCACGGAAGTATGCGAATGGCTCAACTCAATCGGCGTCACGGGAGTGTTATTAAAGTATCGGGTGCCGGTCGGTGATGGAAAGCATCCGCGGCCGGCTCCGTTGCAGGATGCCCAGCGCGCCCTGGGCCTCGTGCGCCATCAGGCGAAGGAACTCGGCCTCGATCCGCACCGCATCGGCGTGCTGGGATTCTCCGCGGGCGGGCATCTTTCCGCGGCATTGAGCAACAATCATAAAGCGCGCACCTACCCGTTGATTGATGAAGCTGACCAGGTGAGCTGCCGTCCTGATTTTTGCGTTTTGATTTACCCTGGCGGCCTGACGGTCCCGGCGCAGAATGATGCCATCGCGCCGGAACTGCCGGTCAGCATCACCAATACTCCTCCAACTTTTATCGCCATGGCAGGGGATGACGGTGTGCGGGTAGAAAACGCTTTGTTCTACTACCTCGCGCTCAAGAACGCAAAGGTGCCGGCCGAAATGCATCTCTATCCCAGTGGCGGACACGGCTACGGTCTGCGCCGCACGGAATTCACGGTGACCTCCTGGCCGGATCGGGTGGCGGATTGGATGCGCGCATCCGGCTGGCTGAAAGCGGGGCGGTAATGGCCCGCGAATCGCGCCGCTTCGCGCGGGTCAAATACCCGTAACCTGCGCCTGCCTCCACCGACGGTGCAACCGATTGGTTTGAATCCATTAACTGCGCTCCATGATCTGCGTTAATTCGTGTGATCCACGGGAAGTTTTTTCGCCGGCAAATCCCTCCCGTTCTGATGCAGGATCAACCCGGAGACTTTGCCGGTGGCATCGCGCGTAAACGTCAGGCGCGCAGCCACGATCTTGTAGAAAAACTCATCTTTCGCCGTGGAATACACCGCGGCTTTTCCTTGCCCGGTCGCTTGCACGAAAAGGGCGCGGTCCGCTTCTGTCACCGTCAGGCTGAATTGCGGCGAGAGCGGGTACTCGCCGGCATATTCTCGCAGAATTTCCACGGGCAGCAGGATTTCGTCCGGCGGTGGGACGGTCTCGCCCCGCAACGCGCGCTGATCAATCCCGTTTTGGTGGAGCACCAAGGCAATGACTTTTCCGTCGGCGCCGCGCTCGAAGGAAATTTCCGCCGGGACGCCAATGAGGGAAAAACGATCCGTTGTCATGGGTCGCAACGCGAAGGGTGGCTGCGCCGTCGCTTGCGCGAACAGCGCTCCGTCCTTCGTGGTGATTGCGATTACGAATGCGGGAGTGAGCGGATAGTTGCCGGCGTATTCAGCTGCATTGGGGGCCACGGTCCGGGGCGCCGATGGCTTGGTGCCGAGAAAGGCGAACCCGACGTCTTCCATTCCTTTCTGGACGTTGGCCAGCAGCACGACCCCGGCACCAGTGCCAGGACTGAACGCGACAAACGCGTGGCTGCCCGCCGTGGCGCCATTGTGCCAGTAGACCAGCTTGTCCTTCTCGCCTGAGATAAACCACCCCAGACCGATTTGTCCCCCGGTTTCGGGCACTGTGTGCTGTGGTTGCATGGTCGCGGCGAAGGCGGAGCGGAGGGGCGCGTTTTCGCCGCCGAGGCAGGCGGCAAGAAACACCGCCATGTCCCGCGCCGAGCTGCGGACCGCGCCGGCCGGAGCGCATGCGAGAAAGGTCCAGTTCGGCACGCGCTTTCCATCCGTGTGTCCGGGGGCGAGGCCGGCGGGCGGCGGCCAACCCGCGATGCCCAGGGTGGTGGCTTTCAAACCGAGCGGGGCGAGCACGTGTTCGCGCAGCGCCTCGGCGTAGCTTGTGCCCCAGGCGGCGGCGAGCGATTCGCCCAGCACTGAGACGCCGAAGTTCGAGTAGGAGACCGTACTTCGCGCCACTGCGCTCGGACCATGTATTCGCAGGGCTGCAATCAGCGCGCTCCGATCATAAGCCGCGTACGGATCGGGGTTCGCATCGGGATTCGCTCCGATGTTGGCCGGCAACCGCGGCAGGCCCGAGGTATGCGTCGTCAATGAGAGCAGCGTGATTTTCGCTAAGGCGGCTTGGGCCGGATCAGCGGTCGGTAACAGGTATTTCGCCGCGGAGTCGTTGCGGCTGACTTTTCCGAGACGTTCGCTCTCGGCGAGCAACAGCGCGGTGAACACCTTGGTGATCGAACCAATTTCGAACTGGGTATCGGGAGTGATTGGACGTGAATCATCGGTGTCGAATTTACCGGCTTGGAAAAACACCACGCCGTCTGCGTCCACCCATGCGGCCGCGATGCCGCCGGGCTGGTCTTTGACCCACGCATCAAGGCGGGTCCGGGCATCTGGAGGCGGTTTCGCGGAAACCAGCGGAGCGAGGAGGGACACAAAAAGAAGTAGGGAGAGAATTTTCATGGGAGAATCGGGGGACGAGATTTATTGGGCAGAAAGAAGATCGGCGCGCAGTTTTTCGAGTTCAACGAGCCGGGGTTCGATCTGTTTTTGAACCGCGCGGCGATTGAGCTTCCAGACGAACCAAATCAAGGCTGTGGCGGCGATCAGGGTGAACAGGAGCAAGCCCCACACGAGAGGATGCCGCCATAGCATGGCTAAAGTCTCGGAGCGTATTCTGAGGACTGCGATCCGCAGCATCGTAAGCACAAAAATGCCCATGGCCCCGGTGATTGGTCCCAGATACCACTTCCATAGGTTGAGGAGCAGATTTCGTTGGTGGTGCAGTTCGGTGATGTCAGCCGTCAATTTTGCCAGCAGAGGCGTCTGAGGTCCGAGCCGGTTGCAATGAGTTCGGATCCGTTCCCTGATAAAAAAAACTGAGACCCCGAGCATCAGGGCGATGGCCAGTGCGAGTGGCCAGGCATCCTTGCCGATCAACCACCACATTCTCGCATAGACGCCGGAAACAAACAGGCCGGCTGACCCCTCGATCAGATCGCGCGCGAAAAGAGTCGCGGCCATTTTCCGGCGTTTGCTTTCGAATGTGTCCTTCAGGCCCGTCAAATCGGCGGGGGCGGCGACCGGCAACTCCTGGCATTTCCAGGCGGTTTCGTAATCATTCCAGTTCATTGGTCACTCCTTTCATGAGTTCGGCGAGGTGCTTGCGCGCACGCGTCAAGGCCACCCCGACATGGTTTTCGGTCAGCCCGGTGATGTCGGCGATCTCCCGGTAGGCGAGTCCGTCGAGCGAAAGCAGCACGAGCGCCCGTTCGGAGCCGGGCAGGGCGCGGATCGCCGCGTAAAGTTTTTCCAGCAATTCCCGCGCACCGGCCCGATCCGCGGGCGAGGCCACATCACTCGCGATGTGTGCGAGGTCCGCCGCCGGCTCAATGCGTCTTTCACGGCGGAAGGTACCGCGGCGCCACGTCAGGGCCGTGTTGAGACAGACGCGGTAGATCCACGTCGAAGGCTTGGCCTGTCTCGCGTAGGAAGGGAGAGAAAGCCAAATTTGCAGCAGAAGTTCCTGCTGCAGGTCGGCCGCATCAGACGGAGCGGGTGCAAACGAACGGGTCACCTTGATGATGATGCCACGATGCTCCTCCAGCCAGGTCTTGAAGAGTGGTTCGTGGTTGGCGGATGGGCTCATCAAGGAATTAGTCGCCGGAAGAGGGAAATCCTTACAGCTTTTTCCGCCCATCGGGACGGATCGATGGTTTTTTGGGTCAGGTTCGATTCACCGTTGTCTCGCCTTGGCAATCTCACGGGCGTTTGTTCTACTGCTGCCATGCCTACCCCAGCTTTGGCGTTTCGTGCGGCGCTTCTGTTCGCGTTGAGTCTGCCTCTTGCCCGCCTTAATGCCGCCGCGGGCCACGACTGGCCGGTTTACCTCGGCGACAAATCCGCCAGCCATTACTCGGCGCTGACACAAATCACGCCAGAGAACGTGGCGCGACTCGAAGTGGCGTGGACGTGGCACGCGGGCGATGCGCGCCCGGACTCGTCACAGATCCAGTGCAATCCTCTCGTGATTGATGGTGTCGTTTACGCCACGAGCGCGCAGCTCAGACTCGCGGCGCTGGATGCGCGCACCGGTCGCGAACTCTGGCGTTTCGAGCCGTTCGAGCCGAATGGAGTCAACCGCGGCCTGGCCTACTGGGCCGAGGGCGATGACCGCCGGATTCTCTATGGCGCGGGACACTGGTTGCAGGCCGTCGATCCGCGCACGGGTCATTTGATCGAAAGTTTTGGCGATCATGGCAGAGTGGATTTATCCGAGGGCTTGGGGCGCGATGTCACCGGGCTGGCGATCCAGGCCAACACGCCCGGCGTGATTTTCAAAAATCTGATCATCCTGTCCACCCGCGTGGGCGAGGGCCCGGCGCCGGCGGCGCCGGGCCACATTCGCGCCTATGATGTGCGCACCGGAAAAATGGTGTGGCGCTTCAACACGATTCCTCAACCCGGCGAACCCGGCTACGAAACCTGGCCGGCCGATGCGTGGAAGCGGGTCGGGGGCGTAAATGCGTGGGCGGGCATCACGGTCGACGTGGAGCGCGGGCTCGTGTTTTGTCCGATTGGATCAGCCACGTTTGATTTCTGGGGCGGTGATCGGGTTGGCAATAATTTGTACGCGGACTGCCTGCTCGTGCTCGACGCCACGACCGGCAAACACGTGTGGCATTTTCAATTCACCCACCACGATCTGTGGGATCGCGATCCGCCCGCCCCGCCCAATCTCGTGACAATCCGTCGCGACGGACGGGACATTCCCGCCGTCGCCCAGATCACCAAGTCCGGTCACGTGTGGCTGTTTCACCGTGAGACGGGTGCTCCGCTGTTTCCCGTCGAGGAAGTGATTGTGCCGAGTTCAGATCTTGCCGGTGAAGTCGCCTCTCCGACCCAGCCGCTGCCGCTGAAGCCCGCGCCGTTTGCCCGCCAGGTTTTCACGGCGAACGAAATCACGAACCGCACCCCGGAAGCGCACCGGGCGGTGCTGGAGCGCTTCGCGCGGTTGCGGGCGCACGTGCCCTTTTCTCCGCCCAGCCGCGAAGGCACGATTATTTTTCCCGGCTACGACGGCGGAGCTGAGTGGGGTGGGGCGGCCGTCGATCCCAACGGGATTCTTTATGTGAATGAAAACGAAATGCCCTGGGTCCTCAACATGATCGACGCGGGCGGGGCCACTTCGCTGGGCCAGCAGGTTTTTCTGCAAAATTGCACGGGCTGCCATGGCGCGGATCGCAAGGGCAATGCGGCGGCGAATATTCCCTCGCTCGTCGACCTGAAGCCGCGCCTCACTCGAGCGCAGATGATGGAAGTGATCACCAAGGGTCGCGCGGTGATGCCCGCCTGGGGCTTTTTGTCGGAGGCGCAGCGTGAAGCCGTGGTTTCCTACCTCACGGGCGAGCCCGAGACCAGTCCGCCCGAGCAGCAAGGCGGCTGGATGACCTACCAGCCCGACACGCAAAAACCAGTGGCCGCTCCGCCGCCTTACACGCACACCGGCTACAATCGCTGGCTTGATCCGGAGGGTTATCCGGCGGTGAAGCCACCATGGGGCACCTTGAACGCGATCGACCTCAACACGGGCGACACACTCTGGCGCGTGACGCTTGGCGAGTACCCCGAACTCATCGCGCGCGGCTTGCCGCCGACGGGGACGGAAAATTATGGCGGACCACTCGTGACGGCGGGCAATCTGCTCTTCATCGGTGCGAGCAAGGACGGAATGTTCCGGGCCTTCGACCGGCGCAACGGCCGTGAACTCTGGCGCATGAAACTTCCGGCCGGTGGCTATGCCAGTCCCGCGACTTATGAAGTGGACGGACGGCAATACGTGATCATCGCCTGCGGGGGCGGAAAAATGGGCACGAAGAGCGGGGATGCTTACGTGGCATTCGCACTGCCGGCGAAGTAATCAGGGCACGCCTTCTAAATAAATTGTCAGCCTTCGCTTTGCTCGGAATGACAGCAATGTCTCTGCCGACCCCGCCTTGGGCCCGCTGCCAAATCAAACCGGCACTACCTGTAACGGGTAGTTTTTTGTGCGAATCACCGGGCAGTCCCAAGCGCTACCTTTTTTAAGGACTCTCTAAGCCGTTTCAATCAGGAGAGATTTTCGGGCTGCTTCCGGCCCGTGATCCACGCCACGGCCATCCAGAAGGTAACGATGAACAGTCCGTTCATTTCGCGACCTGCGACAATCGTCTGGTCCTTCATCTCCCATTCGGAAAACAACGCGGGCAAAGGCACTTTCCAAGCGCCATGGATGACGTAGAGCCCCGACCAGGCGAGCGCGATGAAGGCCACCACCGCGGCGCAACACGGTTTGGGCCGATTGCACACCGCGAAGATGCACACTGTAGCCGCGGCGAGATAGATCGCCATCCAGCGGAGGATATCCTCGTCGTTGTATTGCAGGGCCGCCGCGAAAATAAACAGCCCGGCCATCAGTCCGTGCAGAACACGCCAAACATTTTTCATAATTATATCCCGCCCGCTTAACGGCCGAGGGCCTTCTTTAGATGGGGCACGAGCCGCTTGGTGAACTCGACGGAATCCGTTCCCGAAAGATGCGACCACTCGGGGCAGTCGAAGATGAGCTCGGGGTAATCGGAAAAATAAATGCCGGCGGCGCCGCTTTCGTTGATGATCCGGGTCCAGGGGCCGGCTTTCGGCGTGAGTTTGTCCTCATGTTCCTTGAGCGGTCCGACCACAGGGAAACGCACAAACACGACCTTTCCGCCCCGGGCTTGGATTTTCTTCACGGCAGCGGCGGTGTCGGCGAAACGCTGCTCGATCGTTGCTCCCATGAATTTGGCAAAGGCTTCCGGCGGCACGTAGCTCGGCGGAGGCGGAGGGGTGAAGAGTGGAAGCCAGCCGGTTTTTACGCGGTCCTGCAGTGGGCCGGGCTTGGCGGCGGTCTCGGTCATACGCGTGCGGCGGTCGCGTTCCGTCGCCTGGAAGTAGGGCGGTAATGGCGGCGGTCCATGGAAGCTGGGACGATCGGGGATTTCGACACGTTTGAGTAACTGCTCAAGCGTCAGGTCCTCTTGCTTCATGAAGGCGAGATGCTCTTCCAGGAACATGCCGAGGTGGTGGCTGGCGCGCTGGGCGATGTTGCGACTGTGGTATCGTTTGAGCGCCTTGAGTGAGTTCTGGTACGGCGGAGCCGGCGGCGGGGCGAGCCACATGAGCGGAATGAGGCTGGAAATTACGGTGCCATGGAAATTCTCGTCGTTGGCCAGGTTTTCCAGGATGGGGTAGGCGCAACTGCCGACGAGGGCCAGTTGCACCGGACGCTGGCCCAGACCTTGTTCCATGGCGTCGAGATCCGTGTCAAACAGTGCGCGCGAGTCGCCGATAATGACGATGGAATCCGGCTTTACCCTCTCCCGCCAGTCGGCCCACAGATCCGGCGTGTCGTTCAGCACCGGCGTGTAGCCCAAGGTGCGCGCGCGAATTTCCCAAGCGACCGTCGCGACGAGGGTGAGCAGCGCTGCCATCAGCGCGAGACTGCGCCAAGGGAGACCGGGAATGGTCCGCTCAAAACTGGAAATAGATGAAGGCATTGCCATTTCCTTGGGTGAGGATGATTGCGGACAGCATCAGCGTCCAGAGTGCGATCACCAGGCCCCGCGGCATGCGAGCCACGACGGCTTCGATTGAGGTGTCGCGTAGATTCCAGTGGGCGAGCAGCAGACCCGCGGTCACGAGCGCGACTTGCAGGATTTCCCGGGTGGGCAGGATCGCCTCACCTTTCGGACCTGCGCCCGCCATTGATCCGAGCAGATGAGCGGCGGCGGTAAAGTTCGTGGCGCGAAAGAAAACCCACGCCAGGCACACCACCGCGTAGGTGCCGAGACCGAGCAGCAGCTTGATCACGAAATTTTTTGTCCAAGCGGCGTCGCCGCAAAGCGCAGTCAGCCCGCGTTCGATCACCAGAAAAATTCCATGGATCAGGCCCCACACCACGAACGTCCACGCCGCGCCGTGCCAGAGTCCGCCGATGAACATCACGATCATCAGATTGATCGCGGCGCGAGCCGGGCCGGAACGGTTGCCGCCGAGCGGAATGTAAAGGAAGTCGCGCAGGAAGGTGGAGAGCGAGATGTGCCAGCGCCGCCAGAAATCGGAGAAGCCAATTGCGGCATACGGCGACCGAAAGTTATCCTTCAGGTGAAAACCGAGGCAGAGCGCCGCGCCAATCGCGCAGGTCGAATAACCGGCGAAGTCAAAAAAGATTTGTCCGGAAAAAGCCAGCACGCCCGTCCAGGTGTCGAGGGTTTGCAGAGGGCCGGCGTAGCCGAAAACAGCGTCGGCCGAGGTGGCGAGCAGTGTGTCGGCCAGCACGATCTTTTGAAACATCCCCAACGTCATCAGCAGAAGTCCCCAGGCGAATTGGCCCGCCCGCAGCGACGGCGCTGTCACCAGTTGGGGCAGAAAATCCGCCGCGCGGACGATCGGGCCGGCGACCAGCTGAGGAAAGAAGGAAACGGCGAGCGTGAAATCCCGGAGTGACTTGGTTGGCTCGCACACGCGCCGGTACACGTCGAGCGTGTAGGACAGGGAGTGAAACGTGTAGAAGGAAATGCCGATGGGCAGGAAGATGTCCAGATGCGGCGGTTGATAAGCCACGCCGGCGCGCGCCAGCAGCCACTGAAAATTTTCGAGGAGAAAATTCCCGTACTTGAAAAAACCGAGCATGCTCAGGTTTGAGGTCACGCTGGCGACCATCCACGCCTTGCGCGCGGAGGGGTTCTTGGCGGCGGCGATCTGGGCACCCAGGAGAAAATCCAGCGCGGTCGTGGCAAAGAGCAGCAGCGCGAATGGCGGATTCCACGCGCCATAGAAGATATAGCTCGCGACCAGCAGCAGATTTTTCCGCGCTTGCCACGATTTGATGGCCCAGTAACCCGCCAGAACAATGGCGAAAAATACAACGAACGTGAGCGAATTGAAGAGCATATGTCCCGGCGGTGTGCGTGCCAGAAAATCGAACTCGGTGAAACTGGGAGGTGAAAATGCCGCGTGCAAATCGAAAATCAATTTTTTGCTTACGCGCAAAAAAGTGGCGATATCGGCCGGATGGCTTTCGTCAAACGGATCTCCCTTTCAAGCGGTGGAGCTTTTCACCTCTTGTATCCCCGACCATCTGAAGCCGTCATTGTCTTACCCCATGAAATTCCCCTCCTCCGCCGTGTTACTTTCCATTTTTCTTTGCTTCGCCAGAGCGAGCGGGGCCGACGCCGGGG
Organism: Verrucomicrobiota bacterium; assembly: GCA_025363395.1. Classification (GTDB taxonomy): domain Bacteria; phylum Verrucomicrobiota; class Verrucomicrobiia; order Opitutales; family Opitutaceae; genus Lacunisphaera. The sequence continues at coordinate 2,988 of JANYDX010000014.1, read as the reverse complement.
AGGTCACGCTGACCCTCAATGGTGCGAGCGCCCAGCCGGGTGACTGGAAGCCGGCTGATATCCAGTCACTCGTGCTTGCGAATGGTTTGCTCACCCTGACTTTTGGCAAGGACGCCAATGGTGACTTCAGCGCGATCTCGGTGGTGAAGGACGGCCGGGAACTCGCGCACAATCTCCACGGCGTCGAGCCGCGCGACGTGGATGCGCACCGCACGTTTTACCTCGATTCCGGTGCGGGCAAGGACCACCTCGTAGTGGACACCGTGTGTGTCATAAAGAACTCTCCGGACCTGGCGCACTTCGCGGTCATCGACCACCGCGCGCTGCATTTGGAACACCATTTTGTGATGCTCAAGGGCGAGAGCGGCGTGCATCCCTACGTCATTGTCCAAAGCGCGCCGGGTCTGAACACGGGCGAAACGCGCACGATGTACCGCTTCGATATGGATGTTCTTGATTGGGCTTGGTCTGGCGAACGCACGGGTCGCCAGCCGAAATACGCGCAGCTCCAGGCCATCTCACCCGTGGGTAACTTGGGTGACGAAACCTGGCGCCTGGCCGATGGCACCGTTTACCAAAAATACGATTACTGCGCCTACTACACCAACAGCCCCATGTGGGGCCACTATGGGCACGGCTTCGGTGTGTTTTTTATTCCCCCGAGTTTGGAATCCTACGCGGGCGGACCGTTGCGACAAGAGTTGGAAGTTCATCAGGATGCCCTGATCCTGAATTATATCGGCGGCGGACATTTCGGCGGCGGCGGTACCGCGGCGGGTCGCAACGGCGAAAAAATCCATGGTCCGTGGTTTCTCTATTTCAACACCGGCGAAAATTCTGATGCCATCATCATGGATGCGCTGAGCGTGGCGGCGAAAGAGAAAACAAAGTGGCCCTATGCCTGGATGGACGAGCCGCTTTATCCCCTGAAGCGCACGACCGTCACGGGACAACTCAAACTGACGCATGACCGCTCCGCGGCTTTGGCTTACGTTCTCCTGGGTCAACCGGCCAATCTACCGGTGGCAGGGCGCGAGAATCGCAGTCCGCTTTCAGTCGCACCAGCCGGGCCTGACGCTGTCCCCCGAGCTGGCGACATTGCGGCAGTGGGTGTACCGGATCGGGCGAGTGCGCTCTACAGTCAGGCGGGCGATTACCTCTACTACGTCAAAGCCGACGCGACGGGCCGGTTTACTCTGCCTGCCGTCCGTCCCGGTACGTACACTCTTTATGCGTGGCAAACGCAGGGACCGGTGACGCAGTCATTTGCCCGTGATGAGGTGGTGGTGAAAGGTGACGCGCTCGATCTCGGCGCCGTCGAATGGGACGCGCCCTATCATCCCCATTTGATTTTCCAAGTGGGGCAGGCCGATCGCATGGCGGGCGAATTCAAGTTCGGCACTGCGCCGCGTACGAACCAGCGAGTCGCGCAGATACCCACCGATCTTTCTTTCACGATCGGGCAAAGCAAGGCTGCGGACGACTGGTATTACGCGCAGCACGCCGGCACCTGGACGATCAACTTCAACCTGGCGGAAGTGTCGGCGGGCAACGCTTACCTGACCATTCCCGTCGCTGGCGGGCCGGGCAAAGTCGAAGTGCTCGTCAACGGCCGGGCCGTGGGGGAGATCTCGCATCGCGACGATGCCAGCGTGCGCCGCGCGGCCAATCGCAGCGGTGTGTATGCGCGGTTTGAATTCACGTTTCCCACCGCACTGCTCAAATCCGGTGCAAACTCCGTGGCCTTGCGCATGAGCAGCCCTCCCGCAAACAACAACGGCATTATGTACGACACCATCGTGCTCGAGACCGACTGATCTGGCATGAAGGTAGGGCGGGAAGCCGTCCCTTCACCGCGGCGATCACCCTGAGCTACTCATCCCGCGGGCCCGGCCCGGAACTTGAACCACTAATCCACAGTGTTCTTTTTCTAATTAATCCGGAGCAAGGCGTACTTCTAAATGGAGTGCATCATGAGCGCAGCAAAAAATCCACCGGGAGAACGTGACAGAGCTACCGGATTTCGGCGGCAACGATCGGCTCACACCTTCTTCCACGCGGGCCGTACGCGGCGGGCCTGGAAATGCACGATCGGATATTTTACCCCGAGATGGTAGATCGCGATAAAGACGAGCATGCCGCACAAGGCATAGACAAGACCTTCGGCGGTGGTTGGCACGGCGGGTTTGAAAATTGACCACGTGGAATTCGCGATGGAGGAATCCACGTGCCGGAGAAAAACGAATGGCCGCGAAAAGAGGGAGGCGTGCTGCAGCGCGGATTGCGCGGACTCCAAGGTGTCGACGCGTGCAACAGCGCCACTCATGACGGCGCCGAGTTTGGCGACCGCGGTATCGGCGTTCGTGCTGGTCTGCGCAATGAACCGGTCGAGTGACAGGCCGGATTGTGCGGCCGTCTCTTGAAACTGCTGCAGCTGCCGTCGCGCTTCATCGAGGTGTCCGCCGAGGCGCTGGAGGTATTGCTGCATGAATTCCGGAGCCTGCGAAAAAACGACCGCGCCGAACACGCAGAGCAGGCGATCCAGCAGGCCTTCGCCAGCGCCCAGCAGGGATTGAGCGGGTTTCATTGGCGCAAACGTGAAGGGAGCCGGAAGCCAACGCAAGCCGGTGGTGGCCTTTGGGCTGTTACCGGCACTTTCCGTGGCAGGCGGGTTATCCCTTACCCGCCGTGAGTGCGATGGCCATCCGACCAGCCGGTTTGATGAAACTACAACCCGCCAAAATCTTCCGCCAACAACGCTGATTGACGGCGTGAGCGGATCATCTTCAACGTTCACCGTAAATGAAGCGCATCCTCATTTTAATTTTGGCTGCTGTAGTCTGCGGCTACGCTGCGGCTAATCAAGAGCGCGATGATTTGTCGGGCGTTGATTCCGTGGAGGTGTGGGATCACCGAGGGTCTGATTTGCCCGCAGCCCCCGTCAAGGTTGACGATCCGGAGGCGGTCAGCACCCTCGTCCATGCGATT
>JANYDX010000556.1 GCA_025363395.1 Verrucomicrobiota bacterium | reverse complement strand
GTGGCGTTTTTATCGCCGCGGACGGTGATGGCGGGATAGGTGTCGGTGCGGCTGTTGGTGTTGATGAGGAGCGCATCGCACTCGGTGTTGTTTTTGCAACCCTTGAGGTGCTTCGGGATGTGGACGACGCCGCGATACGTGCTGCGGCCCTGGCCGACGGAGATGGATTTCGCGACGATGTTGGACGTGGTGTTGTTCGCGGCGTGGATCATCTTCGCGCCGGTGTCCTGATGCTGGCCGTCGTTGGCGAGGGCGATGGAGATGACTTCACCGCGAGCGCGTTCGCCCTTCAGGACGACGCCGGGATATTTCATCGTGAGGCGGCTGCCGATGTTGCAGTCGATCCACTTGATCTCGGCGTCCTCGTGGGCGACGCCGCGCTTGGTGACAAGATTGAAGACGTTGTTCGCCCAGTTCTGGACGGTGATGTACTGGATCTTCGCGCCCTTGAGGGCGACGAGCTCGACCACGGCACTGTGCAGCGTTGAGGTGGAGAACTTCGGCGCGGTGCAACCTTCCATGTAAACCACCTCGGAGCCTTCGTCGGCGATGATGAGGGTGCGTTCGAACTGGCCGAAGTTTTCCGCGTTGATGCGGAAGTAGGCCTGGAGCGGCTGGGCGACCTTTACGCCGGGCGGCACGTAGATGAACGAACCGCCGGAGAACACCGCGCTGTTGAGCGCGGAGAATTTATTGTCGCCCGTCGGAATGACCTTGCCGAAGAATTTTTTGAAAATCTCCGGATGCTCGCGGAGTCCCTCAGTCGAGTTGACGAAGATGACGCCTTGTTTCGCGACGATTTCCTTGATGTTCGAATAGGCGGCCTCGGAATCGAACTGGGCCTCGACGCCGGCGAGGAATTTGCGCTCCTGTTCCGGAATGCCGAGACGCTCGAAGGTTTTCTTGATGTCGTCGGGGACCTCGTCCCACGTGCGCTTGGGTTTCTGGCCTTGCGAAAGGTAGTAACGGATTTTCTGAAAATCGATGGCCTCAAGATCCTTCGTGGCCCAGTGAGTGGGCATGGGTTTATCGAAGAAGGTCTTCAGCGCCTTGAGGCGGAACTCCAGAATCCACGGGGCTTCCTTCTTCACCGAGCTGATGTAACGGACGGTGTCTTCGCTCAGGCCGGTGCCGGCGTCGAAGGCGTAGTCGACTTTGTAGCTGAAATTACCGGCGGTCTGATCAATGCCGACGACGGGGTTTTCCGTGGCCGTGGGAGCGGCTTCGATTTCGGTGGGTGGTTTCATGGCGAAAGATTTTGTTGCCGTGTCATCCTGAGCGGAGCGAAGGATCCAGCATGACAGGTTAAGTGGATTGGTTTCAGGCGTTGGCGGCGGCAAATTCCTGCTTCACCCAATCGTAGCCCTTGGCTTCGAGTTCGAGGGCGAGGGATTTGTCTCCGCTCTTCACGATGCGCCCGTCGTACATGACGTGGACGAAATCAGGGACGATGTAATCGAGCAGGCGCTGGTAATGCGTGATAAGCATGATGCCGGGCGAGGACGGGCTGTTCCGTTGGGCATTCACGCCGTCGGCGACGATTCGGAGCGCGTCAATGTCTAGGCCGGAGTCGGTTTCGTCCATCAGGGCGATCTGGGGTTCGAGCATTGCCATCTGGAGAATTTCGCAGCGTTTCTTTTCGCCACCGGAGAAGCCATCGTTGACGGAGCGGGAGGTGAACTTCCGGTCGATCTTGAGCATGTCCATTTTGGCATAGAGGCGTTTGTAGTAGCCGCTCGCATCGAGCTCTTCACCTTCAGCCATGCGGGCCTGGACGGCGGCGCGGAGGAAGTTGGCGATCGAGACGCCCGGGATTTCGCTTGGATACTGGAAGGCGAGGAAGAGGCCGGCGCGGGCGCGTTCATCTGGTTGCATGGCGAGGACGGATTTGCCGTCGAGCAGAACATCGCCGCCGGTGACCGTGTAGTCGGGGTGGCCGGCGATGGCCTTGGCGAGCGTGCTCTTGCCGGTGCCATTGGGCCCCATGATGGCGTGTACTTCGCCTTGGCTGATCGTCAGGTTCAGGCCTTTGACGATCGGCTTATCGCCGATGCTGATGTGGAGGTCGTTGATCTCTAATTTGCTCATGTAGGTAAATGGATTTTGTGTGTGCTCGAAATGACTGCGCCCGGTCAGTTGGTGCCGTGGGGGGTGCCGGCGGCGCGACCCCGAAAGGCGAGTTCGACGGTGTTGGCGTCGAAGCCGGGCGGGAGCAGCTCGCGCAATTGCTTCAAGGTGTCGGCGGGCAGTTCGATGTCGTGGACGCGGCCGGTGGTGTCGTCGTGGAAGTGCGCGTGCTCGTGCAAATTCGGACAGTAGCGGGTGGGCGCGCGCTCCAAGTTCACCTGGCGGACGAGGCCGCACTGCACGAGGGTTTCGAGGCAATTGTAGACAGTCGCGAGCGAGATGGTCGGCATCTGGAACTTCACGCGGGCGAAAATCTCGTCGGCGGTGGGATGGTCGCGCTTTTCCAG
>JANYDX010000552.1 GCA_025363395.1 Verrucomicrobiota bacterium | reverse complement strand
GGCAAAGGCGTCATCGGCGCCGAGACGTACGAGGAGGATTTCGCCGAGAACCTCTTCACCGCCTCCACCCACGATTACACGCTGTTCTTCACGAGCACCGGCCAGTGCTTTGCCAAGAAAATCTACGACATCCCCGAAGGCACCCGCACTTCGAAGGGCAAATCAGTCGCGAGTTTCCTGCGCCTCGCCCCGGACGAGAAGCTGGCCTCAATGCTGTGCGTGAAGGAATTTTCCACCGAACAGTACGTGGTCATGGCGACCCGCGAAGGCACCATCAAGAAGACCGCGCTCGCTGAATACGAAACCGCCACCCGCGAAGGCGGCCTCCGTGGCATCAAGCTCGCGGAAGGCGACGACATCATCGGCTGTGTGCTGACCAACGGCGCCAATGAAATCGTGCTCGTCTCGCACCAGGGCCAGGCCGTGCGCTTCTTTGAAGGTGCGGCCGCCCCGGGCGAAATCATCGAGGTCACCGAAACCGTTCCGCCGATGGCCACGCCTGAAGAGGAAGGCGAACCCGCCGGTCCGAAGGAAGGGTTGCGCTCCATGGGCCGTTTCACCGCCGGCGTCACCGGCATGCGCTTCAAAAAGAAAGGCGATTATCTTCAGGCGATCGAAGTCTCCGACCCGCAGGCGCGCCTGCTCGTCGCCCGCGAGGACGGCATCGGCAAACGCACGCCATTCGCGGATTACCGCCTCACGCGCCGCGGTGGCACGGGTGTGATCGCCATCGATCTGCCCGAAGACGGCTCAGTCGCCGTCGCCGGCGCCCTCAGTGTGCGCGACAGCGATGAAGTCATGCTTCTGACCGCCAAGGGCCAGAGCGTCCGCACGCGCGTGAAGGAAATCCGCGAAACCGGCCGGGGCGCCAAGGGCGTCCGTCTCGTCAATCTCGAAGCCGGCGACAAACTGCTCGCCATCGCCCGCATCGTGGAATCCGCCGAGGAATTGGAAGCCAACTCCATGCCCCCGATGGAAATTCCTCCGGGCACCACTTAACCCCCGCTTCGTCCGATCCAAAGGCGCGCCTGTCCGGCGCGCCTTTTTTATTCTTGGTGGCTCCGATATCCCGGATCTACGGTACGATTCCCCTCACTCCATCCTTGCCAACCGCAAGGGGGCTGAATCTCTTTTCCCTACCGCGTTGCGCAATGGCCGTTCGTCTCTCCCAACTCCTCTCTCCTGATCGCATTTTGCTCAATTTGCAGAACTCGAAACGCACGAACGCGATTAATGAGGTGGCCCGCCTCCTGGAAAACCACCCCGACGTGGCCAATTTCCAGGGATTCTACCACGAATTGCTCGCCCGGGAACGCCTCGACACGACCTGCCTGGGCAACGAAATCGCCCTGCCCCACGCTCGCACCGAAAACGTGAAAAAAATCGTGATCGCCGTGGGCCGCAGCGACGCCGGCGTCCACTTTGAAAACAGCAATCAGAACGTCCGGTTGATGTTCGTGCTCGGGACGCCCAAATCAAATCCCGGCGACTACCTGATGCTCGTCGGCTCCCTCTGCCGCCTCATCAAGGAGGCCCCGCAACGCGAAGCGCTGTTCGCCGCGCCCACGCCCGACGCCTTCATCGCCACCGTCAGGGAATTGGAAAATAAAATTCTCGGCCCGGAAAAGTAAGGCCGCCTCTTCAGTTTTTTCCGTACTCGGGATGTCTCGGCCCCTTGAGCAGGCCTTGGCCGGGAGAGAGGAACAGCTGCACAGAAGCCATCGCCGCCACTCCGTGCGATTGATCGATAAACTTGTTCATGATTTGGGTCACGACCGCCTCAAGCAGCCCTGATTGCCCGCTGTAGACAACCTGCGCGCTGCCTTCCCACAGCGTCACTCCCGTCCGGCAATCAGCGAGGTGCGCCTTGGCTCTGACAATGGTGTTACTCGCCAAAACTTGATACTTCGAACCAAATTCCTGGATCGTGATGTAGAGAACAGCATCCGCCCCAAAAACCTCGCGTAGCTTATCGAGCGGAACCTGGTGCATTTCGCCCGACAGGTTCAGGCCATTCTCCTTGAAGTACCGGTCGACCATGGCCACCGGAAACACGTAGTACCCCAGCTCCGCCAGCGGTTGTGTGGTGGTCGTCAGCAAACTGTAGGTCGCACCCACGTCGGTGGTCTCGTTCAGCGGTGGCAGCACGAGAATCGAATGGGGATTGCTCCGGCGCAACTCCGTGTAATCCTTGGGGGGCAAAGTCGTCGCGCATCCCGAAAAGACCAGGGCCAGCAAGCCAAGAAAGAGTAAATGGATTGGCTTCATTTGGCGGAAGTGGTTTCGAGCTGCTTGAGCATTCGATCCATAAAAGCCGCCGACTCGGGAAACAGATTTTTCTCCGCTTCAAACTCTTTTCGCGCTGAATCGTTATGGCCGTTCGTCGCGTGAAGATAACCGAGATGCGCATGAAGTCCGGGATGAACGGACAGGCCGGCGGCGGCGGCTTTGGTGACATCCTCCTGCAGTTTCAGGATCTGCTCATCGACCGAATTCTTGCCGGGCTTCGCGTAACTTTGATAGATCGTTGGCTCATAATTCCCCCAATAATATACCGGGCGGGCCGTTTGACAGCCGGTGACCAGCGCGAGCAAAAGCCCGGGAAGCAAACGCCAAGAAATTTTCATTTCGACTGGACCCATTTGCCTCCTTCAAAGCCGGCTGAAAGCTTGTCCACTGCCTGGCGAATCGCCAGATCCAGCACCTTCCCGTTCAGGGTGGAATCATAGCTCGAGGTGCCGCCAAAGCCGAGAACCTCGCGACTGTTCAAGGCGTATTCGCCCGCCCCCTGCACCGAGGCCACCACTTCCGAGGTCTTCACATCCACCAGGTACAGACTCACCTTCGCATAGGCGATCTGCGCTTTGCCCGAACCCATGATCCCGAAAAGCTGCTCATCGCCGACTTCCTTCCGCCCAAACTCGGTGACGTCCCCCGTGATCGCCAGTTCGGCCCCTTTGATTTTTTGTTCCTGCCCCGCGAAAGTCGCCTCGCGCTTAAGTTCATCCAGATTCTCCCGATCCAGGACCGAGAACCGTCCCGTTTGTTGGAGATGAGTAATCAGAATCGTCTTCGCCTGACCGCCCAAACGATCCACGCCGTCGGAGAAAATCCCCCGCATGAAACTGGAGCGGTTGTCGAATTTGCCCACTGCCACCAACGCCTTGGGGCCGGTATACGGCAGACTTGCCGCCTGCACCTGGGGCGTCGCCACCGCACGATTCGTTTCCGTGGCGCAACCGCCTAAAAAGAGGGCGCCGGTGAGCGCACCAAGCATCAAAGCGAAGGGAATTTTTTCATAAATTGTCCAAGCCCGTTGTTGTGACAGCACGCCATGTAATCCCTCCCGAAAAATACCCTCAAGATTTTTCAGCACCACGACGCCAAGGCGGGCTTGCCTCGTCCGACACGGGAGCCAGCATCCGCGTCATAACGCATGATCCATTCCTTCATTTTCAGCGAAGGCAAACTCGTCGGTCGCGACCTGGAACTTGAAGCCCTCCGCCTGGTGCAAGCCGACAAGGGACTGATCGTGTGGGTGGACCTCGACAATCCCACCGACGAGGAGATCAAATCCGTGCTGGAAGGTCTTTTCCACTTTCATCCCCTCGCCATCGAGGACTGCGTCACGCCCAGCAGCCTGCCAAAAATCGAGGACTATGAGGACTACCTTTTCCTGGTCACCCACGCCGTGGATTTCAACCGGAAGGACAAGTTCGCCACCACCGAACTCGACCTCTTTCTCGGCAAGGAATTCCTGGTGACTTTCCACCAGAAACCCCTGCGTTCAGTGGCGGCTCTGACCGAGCGCCTGGCCAAAAACACCGGACCCGGGCCTCGCGGACCCGACCGGCTCGCCCATTCCCTGCTCGATCTGCTGGTGGACAACTATATTCCCATGCTGTCGGAGTTGCACACCGAGCTGGAGGAGATCGAGGAGGTCGTCCTGCGCGAGACCAGCTCCAAGGAATTCGTGTCCGAGCTCCTGAAAGTCCGGAAGGATTTCACCAAGTTGCGGCAGATTGTCCGCCCCCAACGGGATGTCATCGACCGGCTGGCCCGCGGTGACAGCAAGTTCATCCGTGCCGCCCTGCTGCCTTATTTTCGCGACCTGCGGGACAATCTCTCCCGTCTTGAGGAAGCCATCACCGGCTATCATGAACGCCTGATGATGGCCTTCGACATCTCGCTCAACAAAGCCGCATTCGAGGCGAACGAAGGGATCAAGTTCCTCACCGCGTTAACCGCCATCACCCTACCGGCCGTCCTCGTCGGTGGGTGGTACGGCATGAACTTCGACCACATGCCGGAGCTGCATTCACCCAACGGTTACCTCTTCGTCTCCCTCTTCACCGTGGTCACGACCGTTTTGATGGCCATTTATCTGAAAAAGAAAAAATGGTTTTGAAAACGCCACGGCCGGTTGGGACTTCCCGCCATGTCTGACTTTTTGCGCGAACTCGGCTATGACCCGTTTTATTACTGGGCATTTTTTGGTACCGCCTTTGCCCTCTGGCTTTTGTCCGCGGCTCTCCCTTTCCAGCCGGAGCGAAATTTATTTTTCCGCCTGAACGGCCCGGTGTTTTTTGGCCTCGCCCTTTTCCTCGCCATGTTTGCCGGTCGCTGGCCGGTCATCTTTTTCTATCGCCCGGTCAACCCCGACGAGGCGCAATTCCTCTCAAGCGCCATCACCACGCTGGCCCGCGGCGATATTTGGTGGACCGATCCGATGACCTCCGGACCGCTGGTTATTCTGCCGCTCACTCTGCCGGCGTTGATCGGCCTGCCGGTGGACTTCACGAGCGGCCGGCTGATCGGACTGGCCTTGGGTTGGGTCATTGTTCTCCTCGCCTATCTTTCGGTCCGTCATATCCACGGCGACCGACTGGCGCGCCTGCTCATTCTTCCGCTGGGCTGTTTCGTCGCCTGCCTGATGTTTTGGGATTTCGCACCTTATTGCAGCGAATGGTCCCCGCTTTTTCTGTGCGCCCTGGCCCTCTGGCTGTGCCTCACCGCGTTTGAAACCGGGGGCAAGTTGATCAGCCGATGGCGGCTCATCGCTGGCGGACTGGTGCTCGGGCTCATGCCCTTCAGCAAACTCCAGGTTCTGCCGTTCACCGCCGCGATCGGCCTGACGACCCTCCTATGGACCCTTCGTCAGCCCGACGCCGCCCGCAAGGATTGTATCCGCGCGTCGTGGACACTGCTCACCTCTGCGGCCGCGGGCTCGGCGCTCATGCTGCTCAACCTTTGTTACAGCGGGAATTGGATGGATGAGCACGAATCCTACCTCATCCACAATCTGTATTACACCCACGCCCGCGGTCTGCCCTGGCGCGACTCAGGCTATTTGTTGCGTTACCTGACCGACCTGTCCTGGGGCTTTTCTTCGTTTCACTACGGATTGCTGCTGCTACTGATCATCGGACAATGGGGTCTGCGCCGGGTCGCCTGGCGCCCGATGCTGCTGGGCTGGTCGCTGCTCGCCGCCGGTTACAGCGCGGTGCTCGTTCCCGGACGACTCTATCCCCACTACCTTCTTTTCCTCACCCTGCCACTGGCGTTGCTGGTCGGTTTGCAATTTGGCTATCTGGTTAAAGGCCAATCCCGCCGTTATTGCACCGTGTTCGGGATCTTGTTTATCGCCTTGGGAACCGGCGCTCAACTCATCGACCGCGCCCGGGACAGCCACTCGTTGCACAAACTCGTGGCAACGGCCAACCCCCGCGATGTGGTCGTCCATTTCATCAACCGCTTGAAGCAACCCGGCGACACTCTCGCGGTGTGGGGCTGGCGACCGGAATTGTATGTGGAAACCCAACTGCCTCAGGCCACCCGCGAGGCCCTGACTGAAGCCCAGTTGAGCGACAACCCGCAGCGCGAATATTTTCGCGAGCGTTTTCTCACCGACCTGCGGGCCAACCAACCGGCGTTCTTCATCGATTCGACCGGCCCGGACGACTACCTGCTGAAAGACCGCGCCGTCAAGGGCCACGAAGTCATGCCCGCGCTCGCCGCGTACATCGAAAAAAAATACCGCGCCGTCGGCGACAACAGTTCACTCCGCGTTTACCTCCGCTGCGACCGGTTCGCCGCGCTCAAACTGCACTGAGATGACCGCAGCCTGACCCTGCGTTCCGTCCCACCCATGCTTTCACCATGATCCGCGCCCTTGTTTTTGATTTTGACGGTCTGATCTTCGACACCGAAACCGCGCTCATCAATGCCTTTGAAACTATCCACCGGCGCCGAGGGAAATCTTTTTCCCGCCAGCATTTTCTCGAAGCCGTCGGCCGGGTCGGACTGCACTTCGACCAGTGGGCCGCCTTTGGCGCGGGCGCGGATCGCAGCGCCCTCGAGTGCGAGTTGCAGGACATCAACCGGGAACTGCTCGCAAAACAATCCGTTCTCCCCGGAGTAGCGCAGTATCTGCAGCAGGCCCGTGCGCGCGGCCTGACAGTCGGGCTCGCGTCCAATTCAGACCACGCCCACGTCGAAGGCCATCTCACCCGACTGGGTTTGCTGGATCACTTCGACTACCTCCGCTGCATCGAGGACGTTCCCGCCGGCAAACCAGCCCCGGATCTCTACCAGGCCGTGATCAAAAAATTTGGCGTCAGCGGATCGGAAGCAATTGCCTTCGAGGATTCCGAACACGGCGCTCACGCCGCCAAGCGCGCCGGCCTGTGGTGTGTCGCCGTCCCCGGTCCGTCTTCCGTCCACCACGACCTCGCACACGCCGACCTGATCGTCAACTCGCTGGCTGATTGTCCGCTGGCGGAATTGCTGGAAAAATTTAACCGCTGACTGGCTACGGCACCATCAGGTTTCCCCAGCTTCCTCCGGCTAGAATAAATCTCCCTGCTGAAGCGCGTCGCGCTTGTCGCCGTCGGTCGTGCTCATTTGCAACAGCCACGGCACGGTGGCCCCGGCAAACTCCGGCCGGTGCAAGAAAGCCTGCAGCAGAAGCGCGCCGGCCAGCGCATCGTAAAGCGCCGCGTGATAATTCCGCCGGCCCGCGGGACAATGCTGCGCGGCCAGTACATCAAGCTCAGCCTGCAATCCGCACGCGACAATCAACTCTTCCAATTTACCGGCGCCGAACTGCGGGAAAAACTGGGGATAGAGCCGCCCGGTATCGATCCACGGTCCCCACTCGGTGGTCGTCCGCCCCGGCCGCGCGAAATCGGGCGCGGTGCGCGGATAGGCCCACACCGACTTCAGCAGATAATTCTCCGCTTGCGCAAAATGCGCCGCCAGCGGCCCGCAGTCGCGCAAGGTCGCAAAATATTCCCACTCCTCCTTGAACGCCTCCGCCGTCTTTAACTCATTTTCACCGAGACCGTGAATCGCCGTGTCCTCCGCCGTCACCCGCCCGATCGCCGCACACAAGCGCGTGCGGGTCTCCGTGATGGCACCGCCCTGGAGGGTAACGACGCCAAATTCCACAATCCCCGAGGTGCCATTGCCCTCGAAGTCGATGAAATGAATCGGCTGCTCCAACCAGTTTTTAACCATGGAACACACGGGAAAATTTACCCCTCATGCACACTAACAATACACTAATTGAATACATGCAGGCCTCGCCTTCGGTTTCTGATTAGTGGTCCAAGCGGGGGAATGAGTGGTTAAAACGCTCGGGTGTTTTCCGGGTGTTCTGTGGTTTCCCTTACTTCTGCTTGCGCTTCCAGTCGGCCGTGACCACCGACGAAAATCCGCCGCGGGCTTTCCACCGGGCGATAATGGAAAGTTTGCGCGGCTGGAGCGCAGTGCCCAGATCGTCGCAGATCTGGTTGGTCGCCGCTTCGAAGAAAATCCCCTCATTACGGTACGCGTGAAAATAAAGTTTCAGCGACTTCAGTTCGACGCACTTCTTGTTGGCGATGTAGCTCACCGTGATGTCCGCGAAATCCGGATGCCCGGTCATCGGACACACCGAGGTGAACTCATGATGCGTGTGCTCGATCAAATAGTCGCGCCGAGGCGCGGGGTTGGGAAAGGTTTCGAGGATCTTTGGATCTGCCATTTGGGCCCACGAAACACACGAATCACACGAAAGAAAATCTTAAACCACCGCCTATTTAAGCCCGCACCGCAGAGCAGCCCAATGATTCAATCGGCAGGTAATACCGCTGCGGTACACCGAAGCCAGGCCATCCACCCGCCATTGCTGTCAGGCAACACTCTCACCCAAAATAGGTTTTGTGAAATTTCGTGCGGTTCGTGGGTCAATCAGGTCGCTGTCTCGGTGTAGCGCTGCTCGCGGATCACTGTGATCTTGATCGTGCTGGGATAGTCCAGCTCCTGCTCAATTTTGAGCCGGAGGGTCTTCGCAAGCGCGTGGGCCTGCTCGTCAGTCACGACACTGGGCTGGACCACCACCCGGACTTCGCGCCCGGCCTGAATGGCGAAGGCCTGTTGCACCCCGGGCATCGCCATCGCCAGCTTTTCGAGCCGGCCGAGCCGCTCGATGTAGGAAGTCATCGACTCCGCCCGTGCCCCCGGCCGAGAGGCGGAAATGGCGTCGGCGAGAATCACCAGGCCCGCATAAATCGTTTCCGGTTTAACCTCGGCGTGGTGGGCCGCGACCGCGTTGACGACAATGGTCGTCTCGCCGTAACGACGGATAAAGTCCGCCCCGATCAACGCGTGGCTGCCCTCGTATTCACCTTCGATTGACTTGCCGATGTCGTGCAGCAGGCCCGCGCGCTTCGCGACATTGGGCTCGAGCCCCAGTTCGGCGGCGAGCATGGAACAGAGCTGGGCCACCTCAATGGAGTGATCGAGCACGTTCTGGTTGTAAGAAAAACGGAAACGCAGCCGGCCGAGCAGCTTGATCATCTCGGGATGCAGTCCGGAAATTTTCAACCGGTCCACCGCCTCCTCGCCGATCTGCGCGACATTCAAATCCATGTCCGCCCGGGCGCGGTTGACGAATTCCTCGATACTCGCCGGGTGGATGCGTCCGTCCTTGACGAGGCCCTCGAGCGCCAGCTTGGCCACTTCGCGCCGCACCGGATCAAAGGACGAGATGAGCACCATCTGCGGCGACTCGTCGATCAGCAGCGTCGTGCCGGTGGCCGCCTCGAAGGATTTGATGTTCCGTCCCTCGCGACCGATGATGCGCCCCTTCATTTCCTCGCTCGGCAGCTGGACAATGGTCGCGGTGAGATCGTTGTTCGGCTTGCTCGCCAGCCGTTGCATCGTGGCGACAAGGATGCGTTTGCCTTCCTGTACCACATCCTGCTCGGACCTTTCCAAGAGTTCCTTGCGTAAGATCCGCAACTCCTCCTGGCATTCAAAGGTGACCTCCTCGCGCAGCTGCTTCCGGATCTCCTCGCCATCGAGCGAGGCCACACCTTCGAGGCGTTTGCGCAGACTTTTTGAAAGATCGCGCATGGCGTCGCGGGCCTGCTTGATGGCATTGGCCTCGCGGGATAGTCGGTCCTGCCGTTGCTCCAGCTGGTAATCCAGCAGCGCCAGCGATTCCTCATGCGAGCGGATTTCGCGCAGCATCATCTCAATTTCAATTTTGCGGCGGTCGAGATCTCGGTTGAGGTCCGCCTCGCGATTGCGGATTTCCTCCTCGGCGTGACTGATCAATTCCTGCGAAGCGACCGCGGCCTCCCGCTTGGCCAGCTCGAGGTGGGATTGGGCGCTCTGCTCCGCCAGCCGCCGGCTCTGCCGCATGATAAACCAGACCGCGACAAACCCGCCCGCCACGCCGACCAGTCCAGCCGCAAACAAGGCCCACAAATACGGCTCGGCCGCGGTGGACTGCATCAAAAGTGGCTTGGTGGCTGCGATGACGGTCAACATCTCAGTGGTGCGCAAACCTATGACGGCCCGCGTGCTTGGCAACACCGCATAAAGAAAGCTCGTTGGAATAAAGATCCCGCGGCATTGGCCAAACCCCTCGCGGGCGAGGGCGCCCGCGCTCCAGTGACAAATCCCTTTGGATCCACCCGCCCAACAAACCCTTGGAGCTACGGCGACCTCGCCGTGGAATCCGACTGTGGACGCCATCCCCGCACCACGCTTGAATGGAAATTTCCCGCAAACCTGATTGCGCCGTTGCCAGCAGAGCACACAGGTGTTTAGTCACGGCACTCTCTTATTGTGAAGTTACTCCGCAGCCTCGATCTGGGCAGTTTTTTCAAGCTCACCACCCGCGAACGCTTCAACTGGGTCGTGCCCGCCTCCCTGCTGCTGCTCTCCACCATCGGGGTTTTCTTCATCTACAGCGCCCAGTTTGCCACCGAGCAACACCAGTGGGTGCAACAAGTTGTCTGGATTGCCCTCGGCGGAGTCATCTACCTGGGCACTTCCCTGTTGGATTATCGCCTGTGGCTGAAATACGCGCACTGGGTTTACCTGCTGGCCATTGCCATTCTCCTACTGGTGTTGATTCCCGGCGTCGGCACCACCCATGGCATGGGCGCACGGCGGTGGCTGGATCTGCCCGGGATCGGCGCCTTCCAACCCTCGGAATTTGCCAAAATCGCGGTCCTTTTCGCCACCGCCTCAATTCTCACCGGCGCCAAACTCGGGACGGTGCGCGATTCGCTGCAGGTGCTGATCAAATTGGCCCTTGCCGTGGGGATACCCATGTTGTTGATAATCGCGGAACCTGATCTCGGCAGCGCGCTTGTGATCGCCCCGATGGTCTTTGCCATGCTTTATGTCTCCAACCTCTCCATGCGTTTCTTTGCCGGGGCCTTGGGCGTCTTCGCCCTCCTGGTGGGCATTGTCGCGCTGGATGTCTGGCGTTACGCGGACTTCATTGAGACGAATCATTTAAGTTACTCCCGCGACCGCGGCGCCTACTCAGAGCATTCCTGGCTGCCCTTGAAAGACTACCAGCGAAATCGCGTGCTGGCTTTTGCCATGCCGGACAAAGTTGATCCCATGGGCATCGGCTGGAACAGCCGCCAATCGCTCATCTCGGTCGGCTCGGGCGGTCTCCTCGGCAAGGGCTGGACCGAGGGCACGCAGGCCAAGCTCGGCTACCTGCCGCGCGCCGTCGCGCATAACGACTTTATCTTCTCCGTCATCGCGGAGGAGAGAGGATTTTTGGGAAGCATCACCGTCATCGGACTGTTTGGCGTGGTGTTGTGGAATGGACTGCGGATCGCGGGCATCGCCCGCGACCGTTTCGGCGCGCTTCTGGCGCTGGGCGTCACGGTACTCATGACCGTGCATGTGTTCGTCAACATCGCCATGACGATCGGCCTCGTGCCGGTGAAAGGCATACCGCTTCCATTTATCAGCTACGGCGGCACGTTCGTGCTCAGCTGCTGCTTACTGCAAGGACTGGTTCAAAGCGTCTATCGTTTTCGGAGGGACTTTTAAATGATTTTCCTGCCACGCGATATGGACCGCTCTGCCGGAATCTCCTGCACGCAGCCCGCTGGTCACCCGCGCCCCGTGTCTACAACCACCAGGGATCAACCCCACCATGAACGACAATCAATCCAACCCCAACTCCTCCCCGCAGGATGCCTCACGCTATGAAGAGGAACTCACTAACCCTCCGCCGCAGGTCCACACCGAGCCCCTGACCGCCGACCAGCTCCGTAATGAATCCAAGGAACGGGCCGCCAACCGGCCTCTCCTTCAGAAAATCCTGAGCGTCTTCCGCAAGGAGAAAGGCTCCTTCCGCGAACTCGTCATCAATTCCGAGCCGCTCGAAAAACGCGTCGCCCTGCTCATCGACGGTACCCTCGACCGCTTCGAAATCGAACGCGAATCCGACAGCCGCATGGTCGGCGGCATCTACAAGGGCCGCATCAAGAATCTCGACCCCGGCCTCAAGGCCGCCTTCGTCGACATCGGCTATAACAAAAACGCCTTCCTGCACTACTGGGACATGCTTCCCGCCGCCACCGACTCCTCCGTCGAAGTCGTGCGCGTGAACAAAAAGAAGGACGCCGGCGGCCAGCAGCGTTCCGCCACGCCGACCGTCAAGGACATTCCCCAGCTCTATCCTCCCGGCAGCGAAATCGTGATCCAGGTCACCAAGGGTCCCATCGGCACCAAAGGCCCGCGCACCACGACCAATCTCTCCCTGCCCGGCCGCTACCTCATCCTCACCCCGTTCTCCGACGGCTGCGGCATCTCCCGCAAGATCGAGGATCCCATGGAGCGCAAGCGCCTCAAGACGCTCATCAACGAACTCACCATCCCCGAGGGCATGGGCGTCATCGTCCGCACCGCCGGCGAGGGCAAGAAACCCCGCTACTTCGTCCGCGATCTCCACCTACTGCTCACCAAGTGGACCGAGATCCAGCGCAAGATGGAAAACGATCGCGCCCCGTCCTGCCTCTACCAGGAACCCGACATCGTCGAACGCACCGTACGCGATTTCCTCACCGAGGACATCGACCGCGTGCTCATCGACAACGAGGACGACTACAAGCGCACGCAGGAACTCGTCTCGCAAATCTCGTCCCGCTCGCGCGGCAAGATCGCGTACTACAAGGAAGCGATCCCGGTGTTCGAACGCTTTAACATCGAGCGCCAGATCGAGCAGACCTTCCAGCGCCGCGTCACCCTGCCTTCCGGCGGCGAAATCGTCATCGACGAAACCGAGGCGCTCATCTCCATCGACGTCAACACCGGGTCGCACAAGTCCCGCTCCGGCGACGAAAAGAACACGATCTTCCAGGTGAACATGGAAGCTGCCGTGGAAATTTCGCGCCAGATCCGGCTCCGCAATATCGGCGGCCTCGTGATCATGGATTACATCGACATGAAGGAACGCCGCCACCGCAATTCGGTGTACGACAAGATGGTCGAGCTCATGTCCGAAGACAAAGCCAAGACGCACATCCTGCCCATTTCTACGCTCGGCATCATGCAGATGACCCGCCAGCGCCAGCAGGAATCCCTCTCCGCGAATATCTACACCAGCTGCCCGTACTGCCGTGGCCGCGGGATTGTGAAGTCCGCAACGACGATGTCCGTCGAACTCCAGCGCAAACTCTCCTCGGTCGCCCGCCGGCTCCAAGCCCGGAAGGACGGTAAGGAATACGCGCTCCGGATCCACGTCCACCCGTCGATCCTCGACCGCCTCCGCGTGGAAGACTCCGAACTTCTCGTCCGCATCGAAAAAACCTACGGCATCAAGTTGGCGTTTAGAGCGGACCCAAATTATCACGTGGAAAACTTCAAGATCATTAATGCCATGACTAACGAGGAGTATCGCTAACACGGTATAACATTCGTAGAATATCCAGCGCCGCTCAAATGAGCGGCGCTTTTGTTTGGTCACCGGCTAAAGAATTGCTGGCGGATGAATGAGCTAGACAAGTCGGTTTTGAATTGCGTGGTAGATTCAATTTGACAGGGTGTGACTCAGTCACAGGGTAAGCAGGTGCTCTTTGTAGAAACCACCATCTTTACCGAGCTGATTACAGGCTTGGCGACGGATGATGAATTCGCCGCATTTCAAGTTGATTTGGCTGAGCATCCTGACGCCGGCCCGATAATGGCAGGATGCGGCGGAGTCCGCAAAGTGCGCATGGCAATCGGAAATCGCGGCAAAAGCGGCGGGGCCAGAATCCTTTATCTTTATATACCTAATCACGAACGAATCTATCTATTGTATATTTTCACCAGAGGTGATGCGGACAATCTGTCGCCTGAAGGAAAGAGAGCCATGCGGGAACGCGCCCAAGCCATCAAAAATTCACTCCATGCCTAAAGAAATAAATTTCAACGAAGCCAAACTGCTCAGCAGCACGCAGCAAGCGGTTGAACACGCCCAAGGCGTACGCAGCCTCAAGACCACTAAGATGGCAAAAAAGGCCGCAAAACTGAGCCCGGCTAAGATTCTAAAAATTCGGCAAGCACTCAAGGCCAGCACACCGGTGTTTGCGTCTTATCTTAACGTCAGCCCTGATACGGTCAGGAGTTGGGAGAGAAAAAGGAAAAAACCCTCAGGTCCCGCGTTGAAACTATTGGAATTAGCCGAACATCATCCCGAAGTCTTTGTAGGTTCCGCATAAAGCGGTTGGACCAGCTAGTTCAAACCGGTCTCGCCTCCACTTCATGATCTCGCAATTCCGTTCTCCCACCCGCCGGCTCCAAGCCCGGAAGGACGGCAAGGAATACGCGCTCCGGATCCATGTTCATCCCAGCATCCTCGACCGCCTCCGCGTCGAGGATTCCGAGCT